>JBEBHM010000732.1:0-4333 GCA_040080875.1 Pirellula sp. | reverse complement strand
TCGGCGCTTGTTTTTCGGCTACTGCTTTGCCGGTCAAGGTGCCTGTGACTCTACCCGCACCCTGTAACAATGGGGCTGTGTAAAACGGCATGTAGGCCATGCCCGGTATCCACGATGTTGCTTGGGAGACCGCATCGCTTCCCAATCGACCGTAAACTTGCGGGTAAAGTCCACGCTCCAGTTCCCAGTCTTGCGTCGCACGCGCATAGGTCAACACATCGTTGGAAATCGCAGTGTCCCGAACCAACGGCAGGATAGGAAGCCAATTGGTTGCAACGTAGGTTCCCGGATACTTCTGTTCGTAAATTTTCTTCACATATCCCGCTTGAAATACGGAGCGAGGTGGTGAAACGGAGTTGATCGAGAGGGTGTTGGTATATGGATTGTAAATGTCGTAGCCAAACGCTCGTCCAGGCAAAACACAATAACCGATGTGATAAAGGGTCCCCCCCGTGTACTTCCAGAATGGCGAAACTCGCTCATTGTCCTTCAGTCGATTCCATTGTTCGCGAGGATTGTATTCGCGAATATCGATGTAAACGCCTTTGAGTCCGTTGGTATCCAAGTAGTCGGATGCCTTTTGAACCGTTTTGAGCTGCTTGGTTTCGAGGGGCAAGGTGGCGTCGGGCTCGTCCGATGGAAACCATTCGCGAAATTTTTCCCCTGGAAACTTTACAACCCTCTCCACTCGATCAACATTGGGATGATGTCCTCCGACCGAAATCAGGTTAGGCGTTCGTGGCAAATAGGGAATGCGTTCGGGCCGACTGATGCCATAGTGATACGAGTCCTGCACGCAACCCGCCAGTAGAATGAACGCGAGCATCGTATTCACCCTCTGCCACTTGATTGCTTGGCGAGAAACCGATCTCGGATTGCGAGTTGGGGACGACAGGTCTGAATTCACATTAGGTTAAATCGAAAACGATCTACGTGCCGGCGCAGGATCCGCAGATCTTGGCAAACGGATTTCGACCGTACACCCGGCGTTCACTGTGGAGTCGATCCACACGATTCCGCAGTGAGCATCGACAATTCGCTTTACATTTGCAAGAGAGATTCCCAAACCTCGTCCATGCTCCCGTCCGCTGAAGTAAAGACTCCAAGCATTAGCGGCTATTTCCGGCGACATGCCTGGCCCCGTATCTCGTATGGCGATTCGGATCCAAGAGGGAGTGTTTTCAAGTTCTCCATTGGGCGAGTTCAATAGCATGCATTCTTGCTGTCCAATTTGGGCTCGATCTCTTTCGACCGATTCACACAAAAGTTCGATTTGATCGGTTGGTCTGCAAACCTGAACTGCATTTTGTATGAGAGACGTCATCGCTTCGCCCAAGGAAGCTCGGTCGACAGCCGCAAAAAGCGGCTTGGCCGAAAGGGACAGTTCAAGCCGTAGATTCTTACGCTCGCATTCCGAACGAAACCTTTCAGCAACTTGTTGGAGTGTCGCAACGACGTCCTCTGTTCGGAGCGACACGGACCTGGGTTGAACGACTCGCATCATTTCAGCCAACATCTCGTGGGCGCGCATGGCTTGATCCACGATGGTGGCAAGCGACTTGCGATCGGATTCTGGCGATTGAGTCATCAACTGTTGCGCTCGAGCTGCAATATTTGCCAGCGGATTGTTGATTTCATGCGAAAGCCCATAGGCAAGTTGATAGATCGCTTGTCGACTGGAATCTTCCACCGCGCTCGAAAATTGCTTGCGCAAACTCAGAGCACTCAGTGCTCGCTGTATCGCTAATTTGAAGCGCTGAACCGTCGTTCGATCCAACCCTTGATCTTGAGCGTGACAGATTTTGATTTTTCCACGTACCGTTTGATGCAAAAGCCATCGCAAACGAATGGTCGTACTCCCAAGTGGCATCGCGATGCCAGCGGACTGCCGCAGATGATTCAACACTTCGGCCAGGTCGGTATCGATGTTCGTAGTCGGCAATTGGGCAACGGAAAAGGACTGATGTTGGAGAGCCAACTCCAACAAATGGAAAGCGAATTCGTTGGCTTGATCCGCATTTATTTCCAGGGTTCGGTCCGATGGCCTGCCGTTTTCTTGTTGGGTCTGAGTCCCGTTAGCCTGCGGGCCATGGTTGAGCGGGATAATGCTTGGCGTCTCGACCGGTGCTATCGTATGGACGGTACGCCTAGGTGGCCGGGTTCGAGAATTGCGATTTCCCCGACCGTTTTCCGAACGAATGTTCGATTGCCCTTTGTCGCGTGATGGTTTTTTCACATTGAACTCGTCTAGGTACAGCAGCATGTTTCAAGGAATGGCAAACCATCAATTGAACATCCAAAAACGCTGTTAGCAAGAGAAATGAGCCATGGATAACCGTTTCGCCACTCTTCGTCGCGAAACAAGAATAGCCACCCATAGATGGTGGCTATTGCGATATCGTTTCCAACCAACCGGATTGGCACAAGCCAAATGGCCAAATGGCAATCACATTGGAAATTAGTTCGTGGCGGAAGGGCGCGAGCCCTCCGGTTTCGCGGCGTTTTTCAGGCACTCACTGGACGGCTTGCGCCGTTCCACTACAAGAGCGAGTGCCATTTGGCTATCGCCTTTGATCAGAGTGGGTGTCATAAAGGCTGTATGACTAGCCATCCGTTAGATCGCGACGGGGCGATCGATTTCGAGGAGATCGCAAACGCGATCCAAGAGCCGATCCGTGGTAAATGGTTTTTGCATGAAGTCGTTGGCACCGGAAGCTCGCAGATCGGCCACTTTGTCTTGTTCGACCATGCCCGAGATGCACAGAATCTTGACGCTGTCCATGGTCCGGTCACTGCGCACCCGCTGGCACACTTCGCGTCCATTGATGTCGGGCAGCATGACGTCGAGCACGACCATGTCCGGTCGAAACTCTTTGACTTGCATGCCAGCATCGAAGCCGTTGTTGGCGGTTCGGATATCGAATCGCCCGTCGCGTTCGAAGGTATCGTACATCAGGTCGACAAGGTCTTGGTCGTCGTCGACGATCAGCAATTTTTTCTTGCCGCTTTCAAGTGCGTCCGTCGGAATACCGTTGTCCTTCATAAAGACGAACAGTTGATCTCGAGGAATGCGGCGGAAACGACTACCGGGAACGCGAAATCCTTTCAGCGATCCATTGTCGAAGCATCGAATGATCGTTTGTTGGCTCACCTTGCAAATCTTGGCAGCCTCGCCGGTCGTAAAAACAGTTTTTGTACTGGACATTGGGGGAACCATCCTTCCTGAATGTTCGTTGCAACGTTGACGACGGGTCGCCAAACATGCACGCTCGGTTTATCCTGTGACAGCAACCACGTCTGCCGAAGTTACCGAACCTACCTTGGTTGGCCGGAGAATATCGAAGCGGCGCAATTGGGGTCAAGATGGATTTCAAGACAAGTAGTCCACAGGGACTCAGCAATCTGCGCAACGGAGGGCCAACTGGGCACTTGCCAGGTTAAGGGCAAGCTGGGGCGGGTCACGAATTTCCGACATCCCTTGAGAAAGTAGCAAAAAATGTCAAGTAGCTCGCAATGCCGTTGGGGTATCCTCTCCACGGCAGGCATCGCGAAAAAGAATTGGCGTGCCATAGCAAAATCCGCCAGCGGAACCGTTGTGGCCGTAGCCAGTCGACGCCAGGACGCCGCAAGTGCATTTATCGACGAGTGCCAGCGCTATTGTCCCCAACTGCGACGTCCGGATGCCTTAGGTAGCTATGAAGAATTGCTCGCTCGCAAGGATATCGACGCGGTTTACATCCCGCTTCCGACCGGACTACGCAAAGAATGGATCCAAGCGGCTGCGGAACATGGCAAACACGTGCTGGGCGAGAAACCGACGGCGGTTTCGTCCGACGACCTCGAACAAATCCTCGCGGTTTGCAACAAAAACCGAGTTCAATTCATGGACGGAGTGATGTTCATGCACAGCGCTCGGCTCCCTCAATTGCGACAGATCTTAGATGACGGTCAATCCATTGGGGACATTCGCCGAATCGCTTGCCACTTTTCTTTTTACGGAGGGGACGAGTTTGCAAAGAGCAACATTCGAGTAGATAGCACGCTCGAACCCTTCGGTTGCTTAGGCGACTTGGGCTGGTATTGCATTCGGTTTTTGCTTTGGGCCAATCGGTGGCAAGCGCCGACGAAAGTGACTGGGAATTGCATCCAGCGAGTCAACCGCTCTCAAGATCGTTCTGCGCCGCCAGTCGATTTTTCGGCCGAATTGACCTTCCCCAACGGCTCGACCGGCAGCTTTTTCTGTTCGTTCACGACGGGAAACCAGCAGTGGGCGCACATCAGCGGCACCAAGGGAAACGTCTTCCTGCGTGACTTCGTCCTGCCGCATTTTGGG
>JBEBHM010000731.1:0-4344 GCA_040080875.1 Pirellula sp. | reverse complement strand
ACTCCAGAAAAGACAGGTGCGTAGAATCTTGGTTCGCACGACGCTGTTCATCATCGCCATCGCTTTGCAGCAAGTGTCGTGTTGCCGCGATGCTCATTCGCAATCATTGCAACAGACGTACGCGAACGACGCTGTCCAGAATTCGCTCCAACAGTGCAAGGAGCGCGCCCAGTCGGTTTCGAATCGCAAATATTCTCTTTCGCCAACCGAACTTGAGTTGCTTGAATCCATCGAATTGCTCCTGGATCTTCATCCTACTCAAAGCCACCGCTTCGTTTTGCCTCAAAAACCTGCCCAAGCTCGGCCTGCCATCGATCAACTCACAAAGCTCTTCGGCAGCAAGGATTCGTTCGATACTTTTCAAGATGCGATCAATCGCTTGTCTGCCTCCATTGAAAGTTCCGCGATCCAGGCCGAAGCCGATAGCAAGCTAGAAACCGCGTTTCGGCTGAGATCGCATGCAGCTGGATTGAGGTCGACGGTTTCGACTTCTGCTCGCGGTTTACCTCAAGACGCTTGGATTCATACCACTGGATGGAACATCCTCAAGCATGTCCCCAAAGTTTCAGTGAATCATCCCAAGACGCTTTGGCCCGCAGGTACCTATTCCATGCTGACCACTCAGAATTTCGAAATTGCGTCTCAGACTGGTACCAAACCTACCGAAGAGGTTGCCGAAGTTTGCGAACGTGCCTATGCAATTTGGAAACAACTTTTTTTTCCCTACTGGTCGGGAGGGAAACTGTCACCACCAAGGTACATTCCGACGACCAACAAACGATTTTCGGTCGCGGTTTATCGGGACAAGACAGCCTATACGAATGCTCTGAAAACAATCGAACGGAATGTCGGAATATCAACAGGATACTATGAACCGAACCGCAACATTTCCTTATTCTATTGGGACGGGGCAAAAACGTCTCCAACAATCATTCATGAACTGGTCCATCAATTCTTCTTTGAGTCAAGCGCTCAGGAAGTGGTGTTGAACACGGACACAAATCCTGGTTTTTGGGTCGTGGAGGGCATCGCATTGTATTTGGAGTCGATGTCCACTCGCACGGTCGGTGGTGGCACGATGGTGGAGGTAGGCGGCTGGGATGCATCGAGATTTCAGGCCGCTCGCTACCGAAGATTGCACGACGAATACTGGATTGATTGGGACGACTTTCGTTCCGCTTCAGGAGCTGAGTTCCGTCGCAATCCCGAGATCAACAAATGGTACAGCCATGCCTCAGGACTGGCTCAACTTTGGATGGATAATACCGATGAACATCGGCGAGGATTTGTTGACTATATCGCAAGCGTCTACGTGGGAAAAGCCAATGCAGAGTTACTGCGAGAGTGGAACAATGATACCAAGCTCCGAGAGTCTTATGACAAATTCTTGATGGCCGGCCCAATCTCTCGATTGCCAAGACCCTACTTTGCCAATCGCAAGGAAGCGGTCCTTTCGCGCTGCGAAGCTACTGCGGAACAATTGCTGAATTGGCCCAAAGCGTACCGTACGATGACGTGGCTTGATTTGTCATTTAATCCCGTTGATGATTCTTTGTTCCTGGAAGGAGACACGGAGCGAGATCCCGCTTGGAACGTCGTGAGGTTGAACCTGGAATCGACTCGTGTTACGGATCGTTCATTACCATCGATTGGCAAGATGAAGGATCTCGTGGAACTCGACCTTTCGAATTGCAATGTAACAGACCAGGGCTTAGCTTCCCTGAACGGTCACAAGATGCTCAAAACGCTTTGGCTCAACGCTTGTCCGATAACAGACAATTCCATTGCCATATTAAACTCGCTACCGCAGTTGGAACAACTTCACGTCAAGGGAAGTGCAATCAGCCAACAGACTTGGGCGAATTTTCTCGGTCAGCGTCCAAGGTTGAAGTCGTCGTCGAGTGGTCCCTAAAACGAATTGACACAGAGGGAACGACGTAGCAGCGTATCTCCGAGACGCTGGCCTGGTCGTAGCAGCGTATCTCCGAGACGCTGGCCTGGTCGTAGCAGCGTATCTCCGAGACGCTGGTATTCGATATCAACGAAAACTCGCTGCACGGATTTCAATTTAGCGTAACTATCCGCAGGAATAATAATTTACGTGGGAGAAAATGAGTTTTGATGGCCAGTATGTCCGCCTCGGAGATGCGGACCTACGAAGCAGCGTATCTCTCCGAGACGCTGGACGAAATAAAATCACAGCCTCGGAGATGCGACCTGCGTGTCTTCAAAAAAAACTTGTGGAGCGGCTTGCCCTACTGGCACTCCGCCGCCGAGACGGATAAGCTCAGTTGGGATTCGGGGGTATCGAATCCTCATTCTTCGTGGTCCTTTCGTATCGGAGCCCTCTCATGGCGACAGTTGCCCAACCCATTGCTCAACCCAAGATCAAACACACCGAATGCTTCATCGACGGACAATGGCGTCCCGCGATGTCTGGAAAGACTTTTCAAACGGTAAACCCAGCCACGGAAGAAGTTATCTGCGAGGTGGCCGAAGGGGACAAAGCCGACATCGACGCCGCCGTAAAAGCCGCCCGACACGCTTTTGATAAGGGGCCTTGGAGCAAGATGGATGCCCGCGAGCGCGGACGCCTCATGTTTCGATTGGCCGACCTCATCGAAGAAGAGATCGACGAGCTGGCAGCCCTGGAAACCCTGGACAACGGCAAACCCATTCGCGAAGCGCGCTATGGAGATTTGCCCCTCGTGCTCGATTGTTTGCGATATTACGCAGGCTACGCGGACAAGATTCACGGCTCCACGATTCCAATTCGTGGAAATTATTTCACTTACACTCGTCGAGAACCGGTCGGAGTTGCCGGCCAAATCATTCCTTGGAATTTTCCGATGTTGATGGTGGCTTGGAAGTGGGGACCAGCTCTTGCCTCTGGCTGCACGATCGTCATGAAACCGGCCGAACAAACCCCGTTAACTTGTCTGCGTATGGCTCAATTGGCCAAAGAAGCGGGGATCCCGGACGGCGTCATCAACGTGGTTCCAGGCTATGGTCCTACGGCCGGAGGTTCGCTGGTTAGGCACCCTGGAGTAGACAAAATTGCGTTCACCGGCGAACACCGAACTGCCCAAATCATCATGCGAGAGTCAGCTGAGACGCTCAAGCGACTGACATTTGAACTCGGTGGCAAGAGTCCCAACGTGGTTCTTGCCGATGCCAACTTGGACCGCGCAGCACAAGGTGCCTATGTCGGTCTGTTCCTGAATCAAGGGCAGTGCTGTTGTGCCGGCAGCCGAGTCTTTGTCGAGAAGCGAGCGCACGACGAGTTCATGGACAAGCTGACGAAGTTGACTAAAAATCGGCGAGTTGGCAATCCGATGTCGATGGATACGGAGCAAGGTCCGCAGGTGGACAAGGCTCAGTTTGACAAGATCATGAGCTACATCGACAAGGGGCATGCAGATGGTGCCAAATGCGTCACGGGAGGTGACCGACATGGAGACCTGGGCTACTTCGTCCAGCCAACGGTGTTCGATGGTGTTACCGATTCGATGGCGATCGCCCAGGATGAGATCTTTGGGCCGGTCATGTCGGTGCTGACGTTTGACAACTGGGAGGATTTGATCCAGCGAGCCAACAATACGTTTTACGGATTGGCGGCTGCGGTGTGGACACGGGACATCACCCGCGCGCACGATTTCGCGAAGCGAGTACGGGCAGGCACAGTATGGGTGAACTGCTACGACGTCTTCGATGCCGCTGCACCGTTTGGTGGATTCAAGATGAGCGGCCAAGGACGAGAGCTAGGCGAAGAAGGGCTCAAGGCCTACACCGAATCCAAGACCGTCACCATCAGTTTGGAGAACTAAGGCGAGTGGCAGGCAGAAATCTACCAATCGAGATCTACTTGAGCCTGAGGCGCTAGCCGATTTCTTGCGGTTAACTCGGCTAGCGCCTCAGGCTCAAGCGGTACTGTTCAACTCGCCGCTCGCCTAACTGCGGCGTTCTGTCGTGGGGTTCATGTCCACTTTGTGGACATGAAAGTCTTCTGCGATGAATGGTTTCGCAATCGAGAATCAGTAGAGGTTTTTTCTTAAAGCAATACTGTCCTTTGCTTGCTACAATTGCATGAAGATTGAAAAGCAGTGTGAGCAACGTATATGTCTGACGTCACCCAAATCCTATCGCAAATTGAGTCTGGCGATCCAACAGCGGCTGAGAAACTTTTGCCTTTGGTGTATGACGAGTTGCGCAAACTCGCTGCTGCCCGATTGGCATATGAGAATCCTGGCCAAACGTTACAGGCGACCGCTCTAGTGCATGACGCTTATATCCGACTCGTCGATGTGGACAAGGTACACCAGTGGAACAGCCGCGGGCATTTTT
>JBEBHM010000730.1:0-4347 GCA_040080875.1 Pirellula sp. | reverse complement strand
AAGTCAAATCCAACGCAACAGCGGCAAATAATTTAGGAATCACCGGTCCAATCCCTACATCCGTCACGTTGCACACTCTCGTGCTCGTTCCCCATGGTCTTACTCTTACTCTTACTCTTACTCGTGCTCGTGCTCGTATTCGTGCTCGTATTCGTATTCGTATTCGTGCTCGTATTCGTATTCGTGCTCGTATTCGTATTCGTGCTCGTATTCGTATTCGTGCTCGTATTCGTATTCGTGCTCGTACTCGTACTCGTACTCGTACTCGAGACCGAGACCGAGACCGAGACCGTCCTCGCGCCCGAGTTGCGGAGCAACTCGGCTACACGTGGATGTTATTGATCTGAAGCCAGTGGTAAGCAGGCTCATCCTCCGACTTGCGATAAGGTCGGGATAAGCCGACGCTCAATAGGATGCGATCAGACCGGCTTAAGATGTCTTGAAATCGATCGACCTCCTGAGCGACCAAGGTGCGATGATCCGCTTCGTAGAGCCGAATATCGGCAACTCCAACGGCCACTGGCCTTCCGTGCTCACTCCAGATCAAACGCACTCGGCTCACATCGTTTTCGCATGAGAACTCCAGCATCGGTCGCTCAACCCAAAGGCACCCCAGCGAGTGAAGTCCTTGGTTTGCTGGAACGACAAAGGTGGTTCCCCAAGGCTCTAAGTCGCGTGAAAAAATGTCAGTCAGTGCGTTGCGAGCGACTCGCTGGCAAACATCGCGCAGAACGGCTGGATTCGGTGCTTCGACCACCCTTAGGTTGGCGATATCAAAGATTCGATCCTCAAGTTCCGGAGTACGGCCAACAAATCGCATTGGACCGAAGTCCAACGTGGCTCCGAGATCGAACAGTCCGCCTTCTCGGTGAAGCAACTCCGTTCGGAGTCCCGTTTCAAGGATTGGCCGGACGTGTAGCCCCGAGCTAATATCGATGCCTGCAGCGCAGAAGAATCCCTTTTGCATTCGAGTCAAGTGGTTGATGATCAGTTGCATCGTCTCGCACGCACTTTATAAATGCACAGCTTGGACGTTGGGCCATTTGGTTTGCAAGTACTCGATCACAAGCCGGCGATGACATTGGTCCGGAGTATCTTCACTGCACAACAGGACGCTTCGAATCTGCTCGTAGTCGTTCGGCTTTAGATGCTGCTCAATATTGCGATCCGCCATCAAACTCAAGAATCGTTTCTCGTAATCGGCCCAAGATCCCTTTTCTTTTTTGTATTTATCCAACATATCCTGAGTGGGCGCTAGGATCGGTTCGTGCACATATCTCGCCCCGCACAGTTCGTCGAGAAAGTACTCCAAATCGTCCCGTTTGGCGAATGACGCCAACTGCGAAGTGTTGTTTAATCGGACGTCCACCAATCGCTCGATGCGGGCACGCTTCAATCTTCCAAAGAATTCTCTTGCGTTGATTTTGGTGAAACCGATAGTAAAGATTTCCATTCGTCTTGTTCCAGTTCTCCAAAGAGTAGTTGTTGTTTGAATGGGGGCTCAACATCATCGTAGGAGTCCAATCGCCCATCCTCTCGAATATGTTGGATGGGCACGCCCCGTTGTCGCAACACTTTTGCGACCAGCCGATGGCGGTGACAAACGGACGGATCCTCCTCGCTGCACATCATCGCGACTCGAAAAGTCTGGATACCTTGTTGCAATCGCTCGAGACCCTTCAGAAAAAAATCGGCATCCGCCAACCGATAGTAGAGCACATGTCCATCCGCATCGTAAAACTGTTCGCCGATCGGACGACCACCCAACTGATCTCCCATGAACAAGTACTTCATCCGTTTGAGTCGAAGCGAATCTTGTAGGCTTTCGCGGTTGAAATGGGGAGTATACCTCGAGAACGGCTGAGTCCGCACGTCTGCTAACACTTGGATGGAGTGCCGCTCCAGCAGACCTAGAAAGCGCTCCTCGGAGTGATTTGAGTGACCGACGGTAAATAGGATTGGCGCTGCCGACATGGAATGGATGAACCCGCTGGGTGTTCACAAGAACAAAGTTTCGTATATTGGTCCAACGATTACAACGCCGGTATTGTACCTGACTCATTGGCTTCCTTCTATCGTAGGTTTTATGGACGTTCGCGACGATTTGCTGGACGAAACATCGTTGCGACACGCTCTCAAGTCTTATTGGGGATATGACGAATTCCTGCCACAGCAGATCGAGCCGATCCAGGCTGTAATGCGGGGCCAGGACTCGCTGACCGTTCTGCCGACCGGAGGCGGAAAGTCGCTATGTTTCCAAGTCCCTGCGGTATGCCGCGAAGGCATCGTGGTCGTGGTCTCGCCCCTCGTAGCGCTCATGAAAGACCAAGTGGATGGATTGCGAGAGTGTGGTATTCCTGCGGTTGCAGTCCATAGCGGACTGTCCGCCGATACCAAGCAGAAAATTTACGAACAACTCAAGCGATCCGAATTGAAGCTACTGTACATGGCGCCCGAGTCGCTCCTCAAACCCCGGGCAATCGATTTTTTGGCCACGCTCAACGTCAGCTATTTTGCGATCGACGAAGCCCACTGTGTGAGCATGTGGGGGCATGATTTTCGTCCAGAGTATCGTGAACTTGCGCTCCTGAGAGACCGATTTCCGTCTACTCCGATGCACGCCTTTACCGCGACAGCCAATCCTGTCGTCCGCCAAGAAATTGTCACCGGCCTAAAGCTCCGCAATCCGAAGATCATGGTAGGAGATTTTTTTCGGCCCAATCTTCAGTACCATGTTGCCAAGAAGTCCAACGTTATCAACCAATGCGTTTCGATCATCGACAAATTTCCCGAGGCCTCAGGAATCATCTATTGCATCAGCCGCGACGAGACGGAAACCATGGCTTCGGAGCTAAACAAGCTTGGATACTCGAGCATCGCGTATCATGCAGGCTTGAGCGATAGCGAGCGGACCAAGCGGCAAGATGCCTTTATCAATGACGAAGCCCGCATCGTGGTTGCTACGATCGCTTTCGGAATGGGTATCGACAAGTCGGACGTCCGATTTGTCATTCACGCGGGCATGCCTAAGTCGCTATCCAACTACCAGCAAGAATCCGGACGGGCCGGTCGTGACGGTCTCGAATCTGAATGTTGGCTGTTGTATTCTGTCAACGACTCGGTCATTTGGCGGAGGATCATCGAAAATGCATCGCAAGCGAATCGGGCTGCGAGCGAAAAATCCTTGGCGGATATACACTCGTACTGTGTCGCCACCCAATGTCGCCATCAGTTGTTGTGCGAACATTTCGGCCAAGTTTGGGAGCGGGCGCAATGCAATGCGTGCGATGTCTGCCTCGGACGGTTCGAGCAGATGGCCGATTCGCTGGTGGTTGGTCAAAAAATATTGTCTTGCATTATGCGTGTGCGAGAAAATTTTGGAGCCGCCTATGTCGCCAAGATACTCATGGGTTCCAAGGCCGCCGACATCGCAGGCCGACATCACGATCAGTTGTCAACCTTCGGACTGCTCAAAGAATTTCGTCAAGGTGACATTCGCGACTGGATCGAGCAACTGGTATCTCAAGGTTATTTGATGCGTGTCGGCGAATACTCGGTCCTCAAAGTCACGGATCTTGGCAAACAACTGTTGCGAGGTTTGGTAACACCCGTCCTTTCGCGAACGGTCAAGCAAGCTGCCGAACCAACTCGCAAAGGGGTGGTGGATTCATGGGAAGGGGTCGATATGGGGCTGTTTGGCCATCTTCGAAATTGGAGACGGCAAGCCGCCGCATTGCGTCAGGTGCCTGCGTACATTATTTGCGGCGACGTCACGCTACGAGACTTGGCTCGACGTAGGCCATCCGAAATTCGGCAGCTTGCCCAAGTGCATGGGCTCGGAGAAAAGAAGATCTCTGAATTTGGTAAGGACTTGGTCGAATGGATCGGAAACTATTGCCGAGAGCACGCGATAACTCTTGTGCCGATTGTCCCAAATGCTACTGTGACGAATCGCGTGTCGCCGGCCAACACAAACTTTATTGCCGCCTGTGAACATTTTGCAAACCGTCAAAGCTCGATCGAGGACATCGCAACCCGCCTGTCGCTGGCCAAATCCACCGTTCACCAGTATTTGGTTCAATACTTGCTCGACCACAAGGTTGTTGACCCATCGCATTGGTTGAGCCAAGAGGAGTTTGCCGAATTGCAGGCGGTCATACAGTACGCGGGTTGGAATCGGCTGAAACCGATCCATGATGCGTTGCACGGTCGGGTCTCATACGACAAGATCCGCATGGCGGTAACGATTCTCCAAAACCAAAATTTCCGGCCACTCGAAGACTCCGCCTAAACTGTTGCACAATTCTCCGAATTGTTCGATCCTGACCAAAAGAAGCTCTAGCTGAC
>JBEBHM010000729.1:0-4353 GCA_040080875.1 Pirellula sp. | reverse complement strand
CGATGATATCGCGGGTACGGACGAGCCTTACCGAATCGACGATACCAGAAAGCAAGTTAGGCGACATACGAACATTGGGGAAAACGGCGATTGCAAAGACGCGATTCGAGCGCGAGGACACGTTGGTAACTCTCAAGAAATTGACATTGAGCGAGGCTTTCGGATTTATCCAATCGCAAGAGCAGCAACCGGGCGTAATCTGCTCCGGCATCGACCTGAGAACATCGGACACTTCGAAAGACCCATCCGAAACCGACCGCTGGGACATCGAGCTAACGCTAACCCAACACAGCGAGCAAGTGCCGCAAGACAAATAGCTCACTAAACTAATGATCGTTTGAGGGCCTCCGACATTACCGGTAATCGCTGTTTAATCAAATAAGAGTGTTGTTATTAGTTAGGCAGATAACCTGTGTTCGGCGACAACTAGAATGTTAGTTAGTTAGGTGGTGCAAACAATAAACTTCCGGTGGCACGGGATAGCACTCGCGTCCCGCCTGTGAAAACATCCCACATCCCTCAACCCTCAACCCTCAACCCCTCAACCCCTCAATGACGACCAAAACCGGTTTGGAATGCCTATTGCACGAACCTTCTCAATTGCGAGGCCGACGCGTTGCGTTGCTGGCCAATTGCGCTTCGGTCGATTCTCAATACCGTTATGCATGGGATGCGGTCGCCGACATACCCGGCGTCCACCTTGTTGGCATTTGGTCACCGCAACACGGCCTGTTTGGACAACAACAGGCCAACATGATCGAATCGCCTCATCAGTCGCATTCACGGCTGAACGTTCCGATTTACAGCCTCTACAGCGAAACACGACAGCCAACTGAAGAAATGTTGGATGGAGTCGACCTTGTGCTCGTCGACTTGCAAGACGTAGGAACGCGTGTCTACACGTTTGCATGGACCATTTTGGCGTGTATGCAAGCTGCCGCAAAGCGAGGGATCGAGGTTTGGATTTTAGAAAGACCCAATCCGATCGGAGGCGTGACGGCCGAAGGTCCGTTGCTCGATGCGCGATTCAAGAGCTTTGTGGGAATGGAGTGCATCCCGATGCGTCATGGGCTGACACTGGGCGAACTTGCACTCTACTGCAAGCGTCAATCAAACATCGACGTGGATATTCGGCTGGTGAAGATGCAGGGGTGGAGCCGATCCATGTGGTATGACCAAACGGGCCTACCTTGGTTGCCCCCTTCACCTAACATGCCGACATGGAATTCGGCGGTGGTTTATCCAGGACAAGTGCTTCTCGAGGGGACCAACATCTCCGAGGGACGAGGAACGACACGCCCCTTTGAATGCGCCGGGGCACCGTTTGTCCATGCAGATAGATTGGCCAACGCGCTCAACGATGAATGCGAGTTGCGGGGCGTCCGCTTTCGACCGATCCAGTTTGTACCCACGTTTGACAAATATGCCGGGCAAGAGTGCGGCGGAGTGTTTTGGCATGTCACGGATCCCATGACGTTTCGCTCGCTGGAATGTGCGGTGGCCATGCTTGGGATCATCCGGCGAATGTGGCCAGATGACTTCGGATGGCTTGATCCACCCTATGAGTACGAGTTCAAAAAGATGCCAATCGACATCCTCTGGGGAAGCGATTCGCTGCGCGTCGCGATCGACGCAGCCGAGGTTGCCACTTGGGAATCACTCCAATCGGTGTGTACTGTTAGCAAAAACGATTGGTGGGATGCCGTCGGAGACGACAAGCAATATTGAGGCCCTCACTCAATGACATTCAAAATGCTTCCTGAGATCCCGGCAATTTCTCGCCGGAGTTTCATGACTTGACCGTCAAGACAAACATGCAGAAAATTCCGCATGTTTGTTCGACGTCGAATTCTCGGGGCCGTTGTTTGTGAGAACACCGTTCGTAAGAACACTGCCGGTGAGGACGGCACAGAATGATGGTTCGCTCGAATTATGGCGGTCCGCGGCTGAACTGCCAAAACGCAAACTTCCAAAGGCAATCGGTCAGAGTTGTTTCTGGACTCAGGACAGCCAGGATCAATCGCAACCATCGGTAGATCGTTGCGATTTGTGTTGCCGCTATCTTGGCTTGAACCCAGACTCTACCAATTTTTTTGTTGGAGAATTCCCTGACAATTGGGCCAAGGACTCCATCATCTCTTCGTGTCTCTGCGCCGACTGACGCTCGTGCCTCTCTCGTTGCATACGATCACGGTTTGCCTGATCTCGAGCATGGTTGCGTTGAATGTAACTCTTTGCAAATAATCCAACGCTGAGCGCCAAGCTGGCCACCAGACAGAAGGCACCCTGCGCATAGAGCGCATTCTCAAATCGACTTTCCCATGACGTATCCTTTGGCCAATGGGCCATGATCTCGCGCATGATCAGGTGACCATGCGAAAGAACCATTGTCCCGAGCATGGTGACTAAACACCAAGCAAGGGTAGCTAATTTTTGCTTAGGCCCCATCCATCTTCCCTTTCATGTAAGAACCATGTATCTACAATGCCCGACTGTGCGAACTTCGCGCACGCAAAGACGCAAAGTATCAAGACGCCGATTCCTCCGGGAATGTTCGCTGCAAAAAACTGTTTGTCGCGAAAATTGGAATATGCTAAACAAGCCCTTGGAATGCTTGCTTGATTATCTCGATTCGCAGATTAACTGAGCGCGGTGCGCTGAGTCGGTCGCACAGTGCGACCCTCCGCGTTGCTGAATTGCGGGTGACTTCTGCCGGAAGTCACCTTGAACTGTCAAGAAATTTTGAAGTGGCAAGTGTGTGGCTCACGGGCAGCAAGGGGCGGTCGCACTCGGCAAGAGCGACCCACGGGCAGCAAGGGACGGTCGCACTCGGCAAGTGCGACCCACGGGCGCTACGCCGTTTCAATATCGACAAAGGCGTCGTAGAATCCGCTGCCGTCGCCCCAGTCGGTGGGCTCTTCAGGAGTCAATGTATTGACGCTCAACGGGCGGCCGAGGACATCCCCCCAACCTCCGAACGGCATCCAAACTACTCCCGGTCGGACGCGATCGGAAATACGGCACTCGGCGATAACCGCTCCCTGCTGGTTCCAAACACGAACGAGCTTGCCATCTGCAAACCCACGCTGGGCCGCATCCTCCGCGTGTACTTCCACATACATTCCTCCCTCGCGACGTCGATGAAGCTCGATCTGGCTGTAGCTTGAATTCAAAAAGTGCAACGTCTTGGCGGTGATCAACTGCAATTGAGTTCCGCTCGCCGAGCGCATTTGCCCCAAGGAGGGAAGCGGGTCCATTCCCATCTTTTCCAAGGTGTCCGACCACAAATCGGCTTTGCCCGATCGCGTTGGAAACCCGGTTTCAAACGGCTTCCAGTCGCGAGGGAGATTCAATCGCGCATATCCCTCCTCCCACAATCGCTCATAAGTTATTCCATCCAACGCTTGGTGGCCGCTACTCAGTGCGGTTCGAATCAACTCTTCGTCACTCTCGTACAACCAAGCCTCGGTACGGCCGAGGGCGCGCGCCAAGCGACGTATGAACTCGGTGTTGCTGACCGATTCGCCGATGGGCTCGATGGCGGGCCGATTGAACGAGAGGTAGTGATGGCCCCAAGCAGGAATAATATCCAGATGTTCAATCTGGCTTGTGGCTGGCAAAACATAATCTGCGTACTTGGCGGTTTCCGTTACAAACAACTCGTGGGCGACTACAAACAAATCCTCGCGACTCAGCCCTTGAATGACCTTCTTTTGATTGGGAATCGTAACCACCGGATTCACATTCCAGACGCACAAGCTGCGTATCGGTGGACTTAAGGTTTGCGAACACAGGTCGACTCCGAGGTCTCGCATATTGAGTGTCCGGACTCCCGACTTATAGACCTCAGGCATCAGCAATCGATCCATGTTCAATGCGGAATACTGAAGGCCGTGAGTCGATCGACTCAATCCGCCGCCGCGATGCCGCCACGCACCCGTCAAAATTGGCAAACAAGCGAGCGTGCGGAAGAACATCGCACCGTTCCGATGATGCTCGGGTCCGATGAGCGGGCGAATCATCGAGGGAGCAGTTGTCGCGTAAGCCGTTGCAAATCGCTCAATCTCTTCGGCAGAAATACCTGTCACTTGGGTGACACTCTCGGGCGCATAGTCGGCCGCGCGCTGTTTGAGCGGTTCGTACCCGTTCGCAAATCGATCGACATAGTCCAAGTCAACGAGGTTGTCGCGGATGATAACATGCATCATGGCCAACATTAGCGCTGGATCGGAGCCTGGCTTGGGGGCGATGTGCCAGTCTGCCTCTGCAGCTGTCCGGGTCCTGATGGGATCGACGACAACTAACTTGGCCCCACGTTTTCTGGCCTCTAAGATGATCGGCCATAAATGAAGA
>JBEBHM010000728.1:0-4354 GCA_040080875.1 Pirellula sp. | reverse complement strand
GCTTTACGTCAACCCGTTCGGTTAGGAGTATTGCCCGCAACACCCCGGGGCAATGATCCCACTGCGATGTTCAACTACGCCAGGAGAGGCTTGACGACTTCGCCGTGCACGTCCGTGAGCCGGTAGTGTCGGCCTTGGAATTTGTAGGTGAGACGTCGGTGGTCCAATCCTAACACATGCAAAATGGTCGCGTGCAAATCGTGAACGTGAACCGGATTCTCGACGATGTTGTAACTGAAATCATCGGTCGCTCCATACGACATCCCAGGCTTCACTCCACCTCCTGCCATCCACATCGTAAAACAACGAGGATGATGATCTCGACCATAATCGTCGGCAGTCAATTTGCCTTGGCAGTAAACCGTGCGTCCAAACTCGCCCCCCCAAACCACCAACGTATCCTCCAACAAGCCTGTTCGTTTGAGATCGTGCAAAAGAGCCGCTACCGGCTGATCTGTCTTTGCGCACTGCTTGGCCAGTTCCCGAGGAAGTTGCGTATGCTGATCCCAGCCGCGATGGAACAATTGAACGAATCGTACGTCGCGTTCCGCAAGTCGTCTTGCGAGCAAGCAATTGAAAGCGAAACTGCCGCGTTGAAGAACGTCGGGGCCATAAAGATCGAGCGTTGACTGCGATTCGTTCGAAAAATCCACAAGCTCGGGGACCGAGGTTTGCATGCGAAAGGCCATTTCGTACTGTGCAATTCTCGTTTCAACCTCAGGGTCCAAACTAACCTCGGGCCGAGCACGATTGAGTTGGGCCAATTGATCCACAAATAGTCGCCGATCATCGCTATTCCAACCAGGTGGGTTGGACAGATAGAGAACGGGATCGCCTTGAGAACGAAATTTAACACCTTGAAATCGAGTCGGCAAAAACCCGCTTCCCCAAAGCCGATCGTAGAGTGGTTGATCGCCCGCCCCCGAGGTCAATGCAATAAAGGCGGGTAGATCTTCGTTTTCACTCCCAAGTCCGTACGCCAACCAAGAACCGATACTCGGACGGCCGGCCAACTGAAAACCCGTTTGAAAAAAGGTGATCGCCGGATCATGATTGATGGCCGACGTATGCATCGACTTGATAAAACACAATTCGTCTGCATGCTTGGACAGCTGAGGCATCAACTCGCTGATCCAGGCACCGCTCGAACCGTGTTGACGAAACTGAAAAATCGATGGGGCTAGCGGGAACCGTTCTTGCGTCGATGTCATTCCGGTGAAGCGTTGACCTTGGCGAATGTCATCCGGCAGGTCTTGATCGCGCCGTTGATTCAGGCTTGGCTTATAGTCAAATAGGTCGAGCTGAGACGGACCTCCCGATTGAAAGAGATAGATGACCCGTTTGGCCGTGGAAGCATGATGTGGAAATACAGCTTCCCCACGCCTTGCCCGTGCTGAGTCATCTGTATCGCTTGCCAGACATCGATTGTTTTCTCGCAGCAAAGAGAAAAGTGCGGCAGCCCCCAAACCGGATTGGCCAAAAAAGTATCTGCGAGTTAGCGAACGGAGTTGATCGGTCACGTGGTTCACGCTCTCTTCCCTATTCTTTGGTTATGTACTCATCGAGATTGATTACCAAGCTGGCGATCGCGGCATAACTTGCAAGTTCTACTGCATCCAAGTTTAGATCCCCCAGTGAATTTCGGGCCGCGGTTGTCAACTGAGCAAATGTCAGCCGAGCCGACGCAGGGTCCTTTTTATATCGGTCGTGAAAGGTGCGCCAAAATTGTTCCAACATGTTTACTTCTACATCGCTCGGATTCCTGCCCATAGCCAGTCGAAACGTACGTTTCAATCGAGAGAGTAAGTTGGGGCTTGCATCACGCAGAGCGAGGACCGCAAGTTCGCGGGCTGCCTCGATGATCCCCTCTTCGTTCATCATGTAGAGCGCCTGAAGGGGTGTATTAGTGATCGGACGCCTGACGACGCATGTTTCGCGCGACGGGGCGTCAAAGGTCTGCATTCCGGGAGGTGCAACCGTCCTCTTCCAATACGTGTAAAGGCTTCGACGATAAAGATCGCTGCCTTTCGACGTTTGGTATTCCATATCCGTGGCGATCTCTCCCCATAGGCCGTCAGGCTGATAAGGTTTTGCCGATGGACCGCCAATCTTTCCGGTCAGCAGTCCACTTGCCGCCAGACATTGGTCGCGAATTGTTTCCGCGCTCAACCGGAAACGAGGACCACGCGAAAGCCTTCGATTCTCAGGATCCTTGGCCCATGACTCCTGCGAACCCACCGAAGATTGCTGATATGTCTCGCTCATGACCATCAACTTGATCAGCCGCTTTAGATCCCAGCCGGATTCTCTAAATTCGACTGCCAACCAATCCAGCAAAGCGGGATGACTTGGCCGTTCGCCTTGCAAACCAAAATCTTCAGATGTTTTCACCAAACCGACTCCGAACAACATCTGCCAATAACGATTGACAATCACTCGAGCGGTCAAAGGTTGCTCAGGACTTACCAGCCATTTGGCGAATGCCAACCGATTGCCGAGCACGTTGCCGGGGAGGGCAGGCAAACAACTGGGTACATTCGGTGTCACCAATTCACGGGGTTGGTCGTATTGGCCTCGCGCGAGCAAGTGCGTTGGTCTCGGTTTGGACATCTCTTGCATCACCATCACCGATGGCAAAGACTCCCACACTTGAACTCGTTCGTCGCGCAATCGCTGACGACGTGTATAGGCCTCGCGGTACTCGCTCGGTGCAAACCGCTCAAGAAAATGCGTGGCGATTTTTTCGCGTTGCCCCTTGGTGCGCTGGTCCGATGGAATGCTCGCGATAGCGGGTATTGAATCGGGGCACGCAAGCGATTCGAAAACGTTCGGGTCCAAGACTCGATTGAAAATAGCCAATTCGTCTAATTTCCCCACGAATCGATTCTCGGGTCCGTTACCTGCTCCAATCCGAAGCGGTTCTGTGGACGCAAACGTTTGATTGATTTGGTCTAGGTTGACGGCATTTTTTTGCAATTCGCCGTTGATGAAAAACCGTATGCCCGTGGATTTGCGGGAGCCATCGTAAACGACGCCAACATGCGTCCATTGTTCCAGCGGTATCGCGGCCTGCGTTTCGACTCTGAGGGAATCGTCCAGCCATCGCTTGACAAGGTTGAGTTGCAAATGCCCATCGCTGAGCATGAGGCTGTAACCCTCGCCCTGAGGTGCGTCGACCATTCGGCTCAGGATGGCGCCCGACTTCTTCTGTGGAAAGATCCAGGCAGCGAACGAAAATTTGTCGAAGTATCCAAACTTGGCGACATCCGGAATTTCAAAGTGCTGTGTTCCATTGAATTCGGTCGCTTTGTCCATGATGCCAATTGCCAACTTTGGATCGCGACCTTTCAAAATGACGTCGGACGAGCCTGTGGGACGGATTTCATCGAAGCCATCATGAAATAAAGGAGTCCGGTCAGAGAGGGACTGCTGCGACTGTGGACCCGATGACTTAATCTCGCTCGATTGGGCGACCGATTGTTCCCATTTGTTTTGCAGGGCGGAAAAATCCATTTGGAGCTCCGACCAACTGTTTTCGGCATATGCGAGCCGTCGATCCAGGGCATGAAGGTCTTGCAGTTGTTCGTCGGTCGGTGCAACGAGATACGGAGGTGAATTTCCTTCTTTGATTGCCCGACCACTTTCAGGGACGTTATTGAAGAAGGCGAAGAGCTGATAGAACTCCTTCTGACTGATCGGGTCGTATTTGTGATCGTGGCAACGCGCGCATCCGATGGTTAGGCCTAACCAGACGGTTGCAGTCGTATCCACACGATCCACAACATATTCGACGGCGAACTCTTCAGGAATGAGGCCTCCCTCTGCGTTGCCGCGATGATTGCGTTGAAAACCGGTAGCGATCTTCTGAGCTGTTGTCGCATTGGGCAAGAGATCGCCAGCGATCTGTTCGATGGTGAATTGGTCGAACGGCTGGTTTTGATTGAACGCATCGATAACCCAATCTCGCCAGCGCCACATGTGTCGCGGTCCATCATTTTGATAACCGCTTGTATCCGCAAAACGTGCTCCGTCAAGCCAATCGACAGCCAGCCGTTCTCCATAGTGAGGTGATGCAAGCAAACGATCGACCAGTCGCTCGAATGCACCGGGAGAATCCTCTTCGCAAAACGACTTCACCTCGTCGGGAGTGGGAGGCAAGCCAGTCAAATCAAGCGATAATCGGCGAATCAATGTTTCAGAACTGGCTCGATGTGTTGGATGCAGCTGATCAAGTTTCAAACGTTCGTAGATAAACAGATCGATTGGATTCCTTGCCCACAGGTTGTCTATTGCAGGGCTGCCTCTTGTAGGGCTGCCTGTTGCCAAGGGAGGATTATTGCGTTGAGGTTTGCGA
>JBEBHM010000727.1:0-4380 GCA_040080875.1 Pirellula sp. | reverse complement strand
GTGAGTCGTCGGGTCGTTCCAGACGTAGATTGCAAAGGGCTGCCCGTCGACCAAGATTTTAAGGTTCCCATCCTGCTTCTCGAAAGCGACGTCAGCAAATATTGGCGTGAACGATAGTAAGCAATAGACGGAAACGATCTGGGCAATAGTTCTGCAAATCATGTTAAGCTCCCCGCACGTGACGTCGAATGATGATGGACTTGCGCCCAATGGCATTCTCAGCGTAGCAGGCACTTTCCAAGTGCCGTAGCCAGGAATCGATTTCAAAGCAGCAGGCACGCATCGGTGGACGGCACACGGAGTGTGCCTACTACTTAGGCCATTCGGACGAGCGTCATTCTGGCCAGTGTCGGGTGCTTTGGAAAGCAGGCAGAGGATGATCTACAACCGAAGACTTCGAATCGGTCGCAATAAGTCGCAAGGCAGGTGAGTACTCCAACATCATAACCCGCAGCGTGAGCGAAGGACGATCCCTCGCTTACGTAGCGGGTTGGAATTCTCAGCTGACAAGTCGTGCCCCCATCGACGCAAGGTCGAAGGAGAGCGATACTTCGCGCTGCTGGTTTGCCGCTCCACTAACCTAAAAACCCACCTGAATGATAATCACGAACGATCTGTTCTTTGCTTGCCAAATTATTTTAGCCTTGGCCGATCAAGTTCTACAACTACTCCTGGACCGAAAAGTACTTTTATCATGACTTCATTCCGTCCTTGGTTCACTCCGGCGCAGACTGTTGTTTGTTGTTGCACACGGATCGCACCGCTTTATGCCCAGGAAAATGCGCCCGTCGAGCAACTACTCAAGCCGACCTGGCCCACTGCGAAAGAACGACTTGATTCAACTCGAGTCGACTTTCTAAAGGGCTTTTTCCAGCTCCGAAAGAATATCTTGTAGCGCTAACTCGCATGCGTTTGCAATCTCCAACGAAGATCTCACAGAGTTCTTGTTGCTATCGTCGGTGTTCCCAACGTCACCGGTGTCCGCAGTGTCTCCGATATTCCCCGCGTTCCCATGATGCTCGACCAATTCAGCCGATTGAGCCGATCCAGCCAATTCAGCCAATTCAGCCTCGCCAACTGATTGTTCGCTTTGTTCGCCAAAGATCCCATAGCTTCCCAGAAGGAAAGTGTGATCGCCTGACGAATTCGATCCGGAGGAAACAGTCGGCATGGCGTAGAAGACGACCGAATTTGGTTCAGTGTCTTCAAATCCACCGGACATTCCGGGCAAGGCACTCCGCTTTCCACCTTTCGCTCGTTCATTATCCTCGTTACGGACCAGGACGTCGCTCGGGTCCATACCATGGTATCGAAGGTCCGTGCTTTGGGCCGCCCAGAGCTTGATCGTAAAATTAATGTTACCATCCAGCAATGTATCGTCGACCCCCGTGATCGTGACGGCTTGAGCAACATTCCAATTGGTCGGAGTAAACGTCAGCAGACTCTTGTTCACCGTCCCTTCGGTCGTATCGAGCGAAGTGACTTGAATGGTGACGTTGGCAGTTGGCTGCGCCTTCAATACGACGTTAAAGGAGGATGCGGTCTTCGTCTCCTTGACGACCAGCCCGCTAATGGGTGAAACCGTAATTCCTGGCGTAGCGGGTTGAACATCGTCATTCGTGATGTTACCAGCAGCGCTAGCTTGGCTTATGACGGTGGTACCCGAGGCACTGGAGAGTGTAACTGTGAAACCTTCATTGCTTTCGAACAACGTGTCTCCGATGATCTGCACGGTCACCGTCTTCGATGTTTCTCCAGGTCCAAAGGTAAGTGCTCCCGTGGGTAGCTAAGCGCCTAAGAAGTCATTGGCAGTGGCGGCAGCTGTTCCGCTTCCTGTAATGGCGTAGTTCACCGTCGTCGAGCCTGTCGTATTGCCCGTTCGATTGACCGCAAAGGTAAAATTGGTATTGCCTGTATTGCCTTCCGCTTTGTTCGCATCGGTCGCGGCGATTGCTAGAAAGTCATTGGTGGCGGTGACTAAATTTCCGCTGATGAAGTACTGTCCGAGGCTAGCGTAGGTGCTGTAGCCCGTGCTCGACGGATCGCCATTTCCGGCACCCCAGACGTGGAGGTAGTATTGCTGAGCCGTCGCGGCGAACGTAATACTTGCGCCCAGCAGGTTTGCTGGATTTGCAGTGGCGACCAGATTAAATGCCGCGTCATAGAGGGAAGTTGCACATCGAGATTTGGGCCGCGATTGAACGGCGAAACATTGATTTGCATGGTTCCAGCACCGGTCGCAAACGAAAACACGTCCACGTCGGAAACACGTTCGATGATTCCCCAATCTTTGATCGCGTTGTTCACAACGCTCAAAGCGGCTGCGGTGCTGTTGGTATTGCCACGATCATCCACGCGAAAAGAAAACCCGTTATTGCTCGTAATGATCGTCAAGTCATCTTGAGTTTGGCTGGCGCTGGCGTATTCCCCTTTGCTCCATTGCGTGACGTTGTAGGAATAGCCGGAACCCATGATAGGGGCCCAACCCGTTTCGCCAGTCCCGTGGCCTTGATAGTATTCCTCGAGCGGGCTGATTCGCCCGTCATGGCTTAAACCAAGCGTGTGTCCAACTTCATGACTAATCGCTTCGGCTGTGTATTTCTCGTTGCCGTTTCCTAGCTGGGCTTCGAATACGAATGTGGGTGTGTCGGTGGCCCAATTAAACGATGAGACGTATGCGACACCACCGGCAGCGGCACCATACCAATCCATACTGCTTCCCCCGATTAGTGCACGGATTCCCCAACTCGTATCCGTCGTACCGCTCTTGATCAAGGCGGCCAGGCCAGGATCTTGTGTTGTCACGTCCACATTGAATGGAATAAAGTCTTCTGCCACGCGTTCCCAGATCCATTGGATACGTTCGAGTTCGGCATTGCTAAACGCTGTAACATTGCCGTCAAAGTCATAGGCCGGAGTGATAATGTTCTGCCCACCAGCGTAATAGGTATTCCAATTCGTCCCCGACGTAATATGACCGTCAAAGTCGAGGTAGATTTTGTGGGGTGCGTCAGGCTT
This sequence comes from Pirellula sp., assembly GCA_040080875.1. Taxonomy (GTDB): domain Bacteria; phylum Planctomycetota; class Planctomycetia; order Pirellulales; family Pirellulaceae; genus JBKCUI01. The sequence goes on along the minus strand of JBEBHM010000727.1, from coordinate 1,362 downwards.
GCTGTGAAGCAAAAAAGTATTTGCTAGCGTGGTAGGAGTATAAGTCGACAGCGTGTCCTGTGGATTGACTGGATCAGCGGCTTTGGGCAGCAAAGTCAATGCGTGCATTTCATAACCCGAAGCATCGACATGCGAGTCTTCAAGCATTTCGTGCGTTGGGAGGAATGCCAAGTCCGCGTTCATCGCTAGCCTCGGTTCCATCGTCTCGAACATCAATGGTCGGAATTTTGCCTTGGCCAAGGACTTTGCCCTAGTCTTTGTTGTCGAAAGCCCACGAAGCACGGCGACTAAACTGCATTGAGAGTTGTTCTTTTTCATGGTGCGTTCATCAAGATGAGAGTTTGGTTCGAAAATCGCCCGTTTCACGATCCTTGCTGTTGTCGGGGACAAAAACTGCCATCTGAAGATTAGGTCATATCGAAGACTTTGGCGTGAGAATCTAAAGAATGGTACTAAGGTCTAGAATCCACGGTCTGGGATTGTCCATTTTTCCATTTGCACCGATTCTGCCAGTGATTTTCTACGTCATTCGTTGTTCAGATGCAGCATCCGCCTCGAATCAATTCGGCGTTGGAGAACTCCCAATAATTTCATAATTAAGCCTCCATTCGATTGCGGCTTACCGCAGAGATGCGTAAAATACTCAGCGCGCCACCGTATTCTTGGAGCAATTGCCAATTAGGGATTTGTGATTAAATACTTCCACGGGAACCAGGGTAAAGTCATGTTGCACAGCATTATTGGTTTGGGGCGAATACTTCTAAAGGGAAAGTCTGGGAGAAAGTCAAAGAACACCAAGCCGAACATTCGCGGCCGTCAGGAAGTCCGCCGTGCACTTCTTTCAATGGAGACTTTGGAGAATCGTACTCTCATGGCATGCGATGGTTTCTTGACCTACTCGCAAGGAGGTTACGGTGGGAACGGTGCTCCAGCAAATTACCTAACCGCTAATTTCCCAGGCGTCTTCCCAAACGGCGTGCAGATCGGAAGTCAAGTACCGGGTGCCGCTTCGGGGGATGCGTCTGACGGAAACAGGGCCGCGTTGTTTACATCTGCTATTGCCATTAACGCGTTGTTACCTGCCACCGCTACTGACACTACCCCGCAGGGGCTTAACGGAGATAGCACCGATGAAACCGATGCTTCCAACCTCGGCGCAGGCACATTAGCAGGACATACGCTGGCGATGATGCTTACGCTTGGTTTCGACGCCGCCAATGATTCTTTCGATGGCGATTTAGGTAACGGCCTACTCGGAAACTTGATTTACCAAGCAACCGATGGCACAAGCGCTCTTAATGGAATGACGGTGTCGGCCATCGTTGGTCAGGCCAATGTGTTTTTGAGTGGCGCGACCACTTC
>JBEBHM010000098.1:0-16449 GCA_040080875.1 Pirellula sp. | reverse complement strand
ATCCACAATGGCCCGACTGAAATCGGAGGCCTCTTTTTAGCCCCGGCGTACCGAGGACGCGGATGTGGCAAGTTGTTGAGCTTGTCACGATTCGCATACATGGCAGCCCATCCGAAACGTTTTGCAACCCAAACGATCGCCGAAATGCGAGGCAATATCGACGGAGTCGGCGCAAGCCCGTTTTGGGATGCCATCGGAGCCCACTTCTTTAAGATCGACTTCCCACTTGCGGATTCATTATCGATGGTGGACAAACAATTCATCGAAGACCTGATGCCTCGATATCCAATCTATCTGGATTTGCTTCCCCGGTCAGCGGTCGATTGTATTGGCCATGTCCATGAGCAAACGGAACCTGCCTTGGCGATGCTCCGAGCTCAGGGCTTTGAGTGCAATGGATTGATTGACATCTTTGACGGAGGCCCCGTTGTGGAATGCAAAACGCAGGAAATCGTGGCGGTACGCGACGCAAGACATCTTCAACTTGTTTGCCAGTCCGAGCTTCAAGGAAACGAATCTGCCCAAACGATTTCCAGAGCCATCGTTTCAACGTCTCGTTCGCCATTTGTCTCGATTCAGTGTGAGGCAATTGCGACGGACAATTCCATAGCCATCCACGAGTCGAGTCTCGCTGCTTTGCAAGCTAGTGTGTCAGATGCCGTTTGGTTGATTGAATAATCATCATCCTGGAAGAGTTGGAACTGGTTCAAAACCGCCTGACGGACTTACTCGCATTGGTATCAAAAACCGAAACACCGTACCCTTGCCAACTTCTGATTTAACTTCGATGTTTCCGCCGTGCTCTTTCGCGATTTTGAGACTGACCGTTAGACCAAGCCCAGTTCCGCGGCTTCCTTTGCTCGATTCAAACATGGAAAATATCCGCTGGAGATCGTTGGGTGCAATTCCAACCCCGTTATCGTGAACTTCGATTCGAGCCATGTCGTTCTTGGCACTTAGTTCAATGCGAATTTGACCATCTGACTTTTCCGAGCAAGCATCCACAGCATTTCCTATAAGATTGAGAATCGCTCGATGGATGGCCTCTCGGTCCAACATCAGCTCAGGGAATGACTCCGGTCGATTCCAACTCAACGCAACTCCCTTTTCGCGTGCACGACTAGCTGATAGCTCAACGACTTCATCGAGGATGACACGTAAATCCGCTTGTTCTCGATAAGGTTTTCGATCTTTGCTCATGGTCAACATGTCCATGACAAACGCTTCGATTCGCTCTTGGTTTCGTTCGCAGATTCGCCATCCATTCTGAACCAAGGTCAAATCCTTGGCTTGGAGTCCTTGGTCAACCAGATAGCCTCCTCCGCGAAGGCCTTGAACAATGTTCTTTATGTGATGCGAAAGCGTTGCGATGGTTTGCCCCATGGCTGCAAGACGCTCGGCCTGGAGCATACTTTGATAGTAGTTCGTGTCCTCGATCGCTAGGGCCGCTTGGTGTCCGATAGCAACGAGCATTTTCAGGTGTTCGTCGGTGAATATGCGTTCGTGACTGTTTGCGTATTTGCCTGCGGATTGCGATGTGTCGATATAGATCACGCCCACGTTTCCATATCGCCCTTTCATTGGTACACAAATGGCCTCGCGGATACCCCCTTCGGAAATACTGGCGCTGTTGCTAAATCGCTTGTCGTCGCTGGCGTCGCTGGTTAAGACACCCTCCACTTTCTTAGAGACATAGTCGAGTATCGTCTTGGAAATCGCCATGCGGTGCGAGGATATGTTTGCGCTTCGATTGCGACGGCAGCTAGGACGCAGCTCGCCCGTTTCCAGGTCCGTTAGCATGATGCAACCTCGATCGCATCGAACCCATTGAAAAATCAATTCTAAGATTTGATGCAGAAGTTGATCGATATCCATTGTCCGACTTACTGCCACGGCAGTACGGTACATGATCTCCCAATGGCTCTTTGCAAGCGAAGTCTCCTGCTCAGTCTCGTTTTTTACGTTCCAATCGCCTGTATCATCCGAGAGTTGTTTCTCAATGTCGACGCGACCGACGATTTGCGACGAGTCATGATTGGAATTGGCCACGATATCGACATCATCGTCCTCAGGCCCAAAGGGACGAACGGCCAAGCGAAACAGAATCAGTTGCTTGCCGATTTGAATTCGATCGCCTGTAACTAGGCACTTCTCTTGGATACGTCTTCCGTTAACGTACGTGCCGTTGCTGCTATTGAGATCTCGCAGGGTGTAGCCACCTTCGGCAAACTCAATCTCCGCGTGGGTACGAGAAGTTTCAGTATCCTCGAGATGTATTTCGCAATGGCTATCGCGTCCGATCCGTTGCTTGGCCTCGCGGAGCAAAAAATGAGTCCCTACACCGGCACCGCGAACAACAAAAAGTGTGGCCATGGAACTTAATTATACAATCTAGGTAGCGACGAATTGAGAAAGATAGCGGTAGCTTTGAGACAAAGATTCCACGCGATCGTTAACACTTCCCTCATAGAGACGGTCTTCCACTTCCACGCAAACGGGACCGGTGTATCCGGCGTCTCCAAGAACTGAAAAGAATTGTCCCCAGTTGATTTCGCCTAGTCCTGGCAACTTAGGTGTATGGTAGAGTTTTGGATAAGCAAAAATACCAACTTCGTTGAGCTTGTGCCGATCGATCCGAACGTCCTTTGCGTGGACATGAAAAATCCGATCGATAAAATCTCGCATCGGGCTGAGATAGTCCATGCATTGCCAAATCATATGCGACGGATCGTAATTGAGTCCAAGATTTGGACTTCCTAGATCCGCAAACAGTCGTCGCCAAACGGCTGGAGAGCTTGCAATGTTCTTCCCGCCGGGCCATTCGTCGACACCAAAGAGCATCGGGCAGTTTTCGATTCCGATCTTCACTTGATATTTTTCGGCTAAATCGACGATCGACTTCCATGTCTTTAGCAAGCGTCCCCAATTGTCATCGACACTTTTGGTGTAATCTCTGCCGATGAACGTATTGACTTGCGTCAGTCCCAATTTGGGAGCTGCTTGAATGACGCTTTTCAAGTGTTCCACACTGCTTTCCGCTTCGGCGACGTCGGGGGACAAGCAATTGGGGTAGTATCCCAAACCGCTAATCCGAACACCTGTTTCCTTGATTAATGACTGGATTGAGGCGATGCGAGCGTCATCGAGAGCTAGCACGTCGATATGCGTTACGCCAGCGTAGCGTCGTTCCGCCTTGCTAGGGGGCCAACACATGACCTCGATGTACTTGTATCCAATGTTGTTTGCGATCGCGAACAATCGTTCTAGAGGTTCATTCGGCAGGATCGCGCTGACAAATCCAAGTTGCATCATGACGTTCGACTCTATTGAATTCTAGATTTCCAGGAACAAACGGGAGGGGTCTTCGATAACTTCCTTGATTGTCTTCAAGAACGTGACTGCCTCGCGACCATCTACGATTCGGTGATCGTAGGTAAGGGCCAAATACATCATTGGGCGAATTACCACTTGACCATTAAGTGCAATGGGACGTTCTTGAATGGAGTGCAGCCCAAGGATTCCGCTTTGAGGTGGATTCACGATGGGAGTCGAAAGCAGTGATCCATAGATGCCGCCGTTACTGATCGTAAACGTGCCACCCTCGAGATCTTCTGGGGTCAATTTGTTGGCTGTCGCCAGCGAAGCGAAATCGCCAATATTCCGTTCGACTTCGGCAAAGCTCATTTTTTCGACATTGCGAAGGACGGGTACTACCAATCCCTTGCCCCCACCGATCGCAATACCAATGTCGCAGTAATTTCTGTAGACGACGTTGTTTCCGCGGATTTCTGCGTTCACGGACGGATACCGCTTGAGCGCCTCGCATGCGGCCTTTGCGAAGAACGACATGAAGCCGAGTTTCACTCCGTGCTTTTCTTGGAAAGCGTCTTTGTATTTCGTTCTCAGTTGCATGACAGGCTGCATGTCAACTTCATTGAACGTCGTTAAGAGCGCTGCGTTATGTTGGGCTTGCACTAACCGCGTCGCAATCGTTCGTCGGATCATGCTCATCGGCTTGACCTCTTCGCCGCGATGCGTGGTCCCTTGTTGAATTATGTTTTGAGCTGCGGGAGTCGATGTGCGTGATGAGGATGGAGCGGTGGCGCTAGCGACTACTTTGCCGACGGTCGCGGCGACCGATGTGGCTGCGGTACCTACTCCCGTGGCAATCGAGCCTGCCGTTGTCGCCGCTTGGGACACAAAGCGTGCAACGTCTTCTTTGAGTAATCGACCGCCGGGTCCTGTCGCGGAAACTTGCGATACCGCGAGTTGGTTATCGTCCAACGCCCGTTGGGCCGCTGGCATGACTCTGGTTTGCGAAGGGGTAGTTGGGCTCGCCGCATCCAATGAGGCAGTGGGTGTTGCAGGAGCGGGACTGCTGGGCGCGAAACCGACATCGCTCTTTGGAGCTGGAGCGGGTTGGAAGGTCGCGATCGCATCACCCACCGTTGCAAACTCCTCAGACTTTCGAAGGATCTTTACCAAGATTCCATCTTCCGGCGCAGAGATTTGAACCGAAGCCTTTTCCGTTTCCAAATCGACCAGGTCTGTACCTCCCGCAACCCAATCCCCTTCCTTCTTAAGCCACTGACCAATTTGAACTTCGGAGATGCTTTCGCCAACAGAGGGAACAGTGATTTCGGTCATAAAACGTTATATCGATGGGGTAACAATTTTCGGAGCGACACCGCAATTTATTTGGTTAAAAGCATATAGCAATTCCATCGAAATGTCACCCGCAATGAAGATGCTATAATCGTGTTTCCAACGATTCTTGCGTTTCAATTTATGCGGATCAAGCAAAGCATGCCGTCCATGGTGCCCTCCTTAAACAATATTTCACCACTTCAAGGCGGAGCAACGCATCTTGTCCAGCTAGGAAATTCGGACCTTATGGTGAGCCGAGTTGGTCTCGGATGTTGGCCAATGGCGGGTATTACCTCTACCGGAGTCTCGGACGAGGAATCCATCGCCACGGTCAAGGCTGCGCTCGACCATGGGATCAATTTCTTTGACACGGCATACGCCTATGGATTTGACGGACGAAGCGATCGCGTGTTGCGGATAGGCTTAGGGGATCGTCGTAAAAACGTAGTCATCGCCCATAAGGTGGGAACCCATTGGAACGAAAAAAAAGAACGTTGTATCGACGGTTCTCCTGTCCGGTTGATCGCTCAGGCCGAAGAGTGCCTTATGAGATTGAATACAGACTTCATCGACTTGATGTACTTGCACACCCCCGACCCACACGTTCCTATTCAAGAATCTGCCGGGGCAATCAAGGAATTATTGGATCGAGGCTGGGTTCGATTCGCTGCGGTTTCGAATGTAACTTCCGAACAGGCAGCGAATTTTGAAGCGGTTTGTCCGGTTGTTGCAATCCAACCTTATTTCAATATGTTTCAACGCGATGCCGTCGAATCGTTGGCTCCCTTCACTCAATCTCACAACGTTGCCATCGTTTGTTATTGGGTTCTCATGAAAGGGCTTTTGGCTGGGAAGTTGAAACGCGACCATGTCTTCGACCCGGCAGATCGGCGATTGACCTACCCCGTTTTCCAAGGGCAAGCTTGGCATCGGGCTCAAGACTTGCTCGATCGATTGCGTGCAATGTCGCTTGAGCTTGGCATCACTGTTTCCCAGTTGGTGATTGCTTGGACGCTTCAACAACCAGGCATTTCCGTGGCGCTATTGGGCGCAAAAAGACCCGATCAGATTGCCGAAACCTCACATGCCATGCACATAAAACTCGAGCAGCATGCAATCCAGACGATTAACCACTGGATTAGACAGGCAAACGCTTCGGATCCACAAGATAGGCGGTAGCCTGCTAGGACCCTAACGGCCTCGTGCCGCTCAGCGAACCAGGCGTACCGACCATGGGGGCGAAGTCAGCGAGATCGTTCAGTCTTCGTCGATCGCTTCGCGGATCGCGCGCACCAGCGCTGAACGCGAAAAATGCGTAGCCGAGAGACGTCGCACGTTGAGGCCCAGAAAGTGACCTAGCTTGCAAGCCAAGTCCACATCTCGAATGCCCTCGAACTGATTGACGACTTCCCCGCGAAAGTAAATGGTTGAATCGTCGCTTTGGAACCCGCTCTCGTATGCGTCAGTTAATTCGGCTATCCAGGCCGCCGGAATTTGACGCTGCCGACAATGTTCGATAGACCAAAGGTCATCGCCAGTGCATTCGGATAGGAGCAACAAAGCTGTCGAGCGATTCATTACGTGGGTCTTCAAGGTAACCAATGGAGTAGTGGAGGTTGTTAAACCTCCGAGATCAAAGAGATCTTTAACAATTCTCCACTACCTTCAACGCCTAGAATAGTCCGGGAATAAGCCGAAACCTTACTTGGTCCATATAACGTTGGTACTCCGGATCCTGCGAGAGCAGTCGTTCCTCAGCAAGGATGCGTGGGATCTTGACGGAGTAGAGGGCTGCAAAAACGCAAAAATTCCACAACGTCGGGTTCAGTAGAAAAAAGCCAGCGTGGAGCATTACGTAACCAAAGTAAATGGGGTGCCGCACGAAGCGATAGGGGCCAGCACTGCAGATTCCACGATTTGCAGCCACGAGTCCAAAACTCCGGCCTAGGGTAAGCTTTGCGAACAATTGAGTGGAGAGTCCCATCATGGTCAGAACAATCGCAAGCGTATCCCATGCGTGCGGAGCACCCGCGCATGGCCGCGCGAGCAACGACAAACAAGTTGCTGAAAAAGCCAGTCCCCAATCGCTTGGTCGGATCGAAAGGCACTTGGCATTGCGACGGAAAAGGACCAAGATCACCATCATGGTTTCCGTCACCAACAGCATGAGGTCTCCGATCACAACGGACTGGCCTGCCCGATACGACGTGACCATGGACATTACCAGGGCTTGAAGAAAACCAGAAAACAGTAGCAGGATGGAAACACGTTCGAAAGCATCCAACACGGTGGAGCGAAGAGTCGTGTCTTTCCACCAACTTCGCCAAGCATCGGAACATGCAAAAGTAGGTTCGGAATTTGCGGAATTTGATGCTTGTGCCATGGCAGCCGGCCTGAGTGGGTGACTCTTGAACAGATTTATTGCCTTCAGAACAATACACCCTTTCCCAATCCATCCCGGCCATTTAGCAGTTTTTCGGGAAATGAAGTAATCGGGTTGAGGTGGATGTGTTGATTATGAAGGAATTGACGTCGGAAATGCAAATTGTTGAGCCTTTTATAAAAGCCAACCGCAGTTACACTATGCACTTCGGTTTAGGATAGGTTCCTTTCAGACTTGATACTCCAGTTCCCTTCTCGGGAGGTTTTTTCGGTGGCTTCGGGCAAATACATATTTACGAGTGAATCCGTTTCGATGGGGCACCCAGATAAGCTGGCGGACCAGATCTCGGACAGCGTTCTTGACGCATTGTTGGCACAAGATCCAATGAGCCGAGTGGCTTGCGAAACGGTTGTTACGACAGGATTGGCTCTGATTGTTGGCGAGATCACAACCAATGCCGTGGTTAACTATTCCGACATTGTGCGACAAGCAATTTTGGACGTCGGCTACGATGACGACGAAGCTGGAATTTCGGGCAGGACATGCAATGTCATGGTGGCCCTGGATCGGCAGAGTCCCGATATCGCCATGGGGGTGGATAGCTCAACCGACAGCAAAGACACCGGCGCCGGCGACCAAGGGCTCATGTTTGGATACGCTTGCAACGATACTCCCGAGTTGATGCCTTTGCCAATCGCGTTGGCTCACCGCATCACCAATCGCTTGACCGAAGCTCGATTCAAGAAAGAAGTCAATTGGCTTCGCCCTGATTCCAAGAGCCAAGTCTCGGTCGTTTACGAAGGCTATAAGCCGATTGGCATCAATAATGTTGTCGTTTCGACTCAGCATGCGCCTACGGTGACGCAGCCGCAAATTCGCGAATACGTCATCGAAAAAATTATCAAGCCTTGCTTGCCCCCAGCGATGCTCAAGAGTGAAATCGTTTACCACATCAACCCCACAGGCAACTTCGTGGTGGGGGGCCCTCACGGTGACAGCGGTTTGACTGGGCGAAAGATTATCGTCGACACGTACGGTGGATGGGGACGTCACGGCGGCGGTGCCTTTAGTGGAAAAGATCCGACCAAGGTCGATCGCAGCGCTGCTTACATGGCGCGTCATATCGCCAAGAATATTGTGGCTTCTGGATTGGCGGATCGATGCGAAATCCAACTCGCCTACGCAATCGGGGTTAGCAAGCCGGTCAGTATACGAGTCGATACACAAGATTCCGGCAAAGTCAGCGACGAACGAATCTGTGAAGTGGTTCAGAAGTTCTATGACTTGACACCGCGTGGAATCATCGAGTATCTCAAACTTCGCCGACCCATTTACAAAAAGACGGCCGCCGGTGGGCACTTTGGACGAAATGACCCAGACTTCACCTGGGAAGATACTTCGAACGCCTCGAAACTGGCCGCGGCAGTGCACGGCTAGACACCAGGAATTCAATATTCGTTAAGTTAAGTATTGCCTCGGTTGACCGTTCATGGTCAGCCGAGGCTTTTTTGTTGGAGCCCTATGTCCCCGAAACCGAACCAATTCTCAAAATTCTTGTCTTTCGCCAAGTTGGCGGTCTTGGTCGGCATTGTGCTTTGGATCGTCACGACTTTTCCCAAGAAAGATTGGGATTCGCTAGTTGCCCAAGAAAAAAACTGGTGGCTTCTCGGGCAAGCGTTTTTCGTAGTTTTGCTTGCGCATCTGGTGACCTATTGGCGTTGGCAGATCCTGGTTCAAGCTCTCGGCGTTCCGATGAGGCTAGCCGAAGCAGTACGCCTTGGGTTCTTAGGAACTCTCCTGAATCTTGTCAGCGTTGGAGCGGTCGGCGGAGATGTCTTCAAAGCCATCGAAGCAGCTCGAAACACCGATAAGAAAAGGGCCGAAGTCGTGGCATCCGTCTTGGTAGATCGAGCTGTCGGTTTGCTAGGACTGGTCTTGATCGCAAGCGTCAGCCTGAGTTTCGCCCAGGATCTTTCCATCCGAATGACGTGGATTTGGTATGGTGCCATGGTTCTGGGTTTGATCGGTCTTTCAGGCATGATCGCGATTGTTATACTTGGCCATCGATTTCCTATCAAATGGCTGACTCGGATTCCGATTGTAGGTCACGTTCTACATCGAGTTGTTCACGCTTGTATGATTTTTCAGGGGCGTCCTCGGTTGGTGTGCGAAATGCTCATTTCTAGCCTTGTCGTTCACAGTTGCCTGACGCTTGGATGCACGTTGATTTCCAATTCGCTCTACAGCAAGTGTCCATCGATTGGACAACATTTTATGACCATTCCGCCCGCGATGGCGGCCGCGACTCTACCCATTACTCCCGGCGGAGTGGGTGTTCAAGAAATTGCTATCCAAAGCCTATTCAATGAATGGCCGGACATTCCGGCCAACTACTCCGGATTGATTATGGCGACGGTGCTCCGAGCCATGCTCATCTGCATCGCCCTGATCGGCGCAGTCTATTACTTTACCGGTATGGGCGGTGAGAAGAGAAAAATCGTTGCCAGTTCGTAGTTCGAAGTTCCGGGTTGGTAACGGCATTAGCGGAAAAGCACTCGATGAACGCGATTGCAATTCAGGGAGGTCAATGCCGCAATTGGCGTCCAACTGACGAAGTTAGTTTTCTATCCATCCACCAGGGAGTCATCAGCTGCGGTGCAAGTGCATGTTCAACGCGTTTACGAGACATGACCCATTTTTCATTTTTCACGAAAAGTCAATGCACTGAACTTGCACATTTTTATGCCTTTCGCTCGCGCAATCGAACTTGCAATTTCGCTATCATAGATGCGAGCTGATCAATGGTCATTTGGGATAATTCAACGTCCGTCCTAGCCATGGTATTGACCGCAACGATTTCCGAAGGGGCAACAAGTTCTTCGATCCGATGCATCAAGGTTGTTCACCCCACACCGCTGGTGAGCGAAAACCGTTGGGTTTCGGGCGAGTCTTGGGCGGCACGGCCGCGTCCTGATAGCCTTTCCACCGTTTGTATAAGTCCTCAAGAACCATTGGATGTGCAGTGGCAAGGTTCGTCTGTTCGTTCGGATCTTTTTCCAGATCGAAGAGTTCCAGTTTGTCATCGCTTGCCTTGGCCACAACATCTTCGCCATCAAACCCGTCCGCAGCCTGACCTCCGTTAACAACGACTTTCCATTTGCCTCTTCTGATCGCACCTGAAAAGGGTGTGGCATTGATCAGGATGTCTCGGACGGGTAATGATTTGCTCAATGCGATGGCGGACCAGGCATCGACGCCATCGAGCGGCAACTTTTGTTCAAAACGTGTCCCAGTCAATTTCATCAACGTGGGGTACCAATCGCTCATATGAAGCGGCTCTTGGACGGTCGAGCCAGCCGGGATTTTTCCGTCCCAGGTGGCAAAGGCTGGAACTCGCACGCCACCCTCATAGTGCGTGCCTTTTCCTGCTCGCAGCTTGCCGTTACTCGTGACCTTTCCAGGCTGGGGACCACCGTTATCGCTGGAGAAAATAAACAATGTGTTTCCCCGAAGTCCTGCTTTGTCGACCGACTCGACGACCTTTCCAATGGCTTCATCCATTGCCGTCAACATGCCCGCGTACAGTCGTCTGTTTCCACTAAAATGACTGAACTGCGCCAAATATTTTTCGGGGACCTGATGTGGGGAGTGCACCGCGTTGAATGGAATGTAAAGAAAGAATGGTTTCTTGCCTGCATGCATACTGACGATGCGGGCCGCTTCGTTTGCGAGTAGATGTGTGCTGTACCCTTCATCTCGATTGACTTTGTCGTCGCGATGCCAATCGAACCCATCGTCACGCGTATGGTCGTTGTAATCGATGGCACCGTTGTAATGCCCATATTGATGGTCAAAGCCTCGACGCGTGGGGAGATACTCCGGCCGGAAATGCCCAAGATGCCACTTGCCCACAACCGCTGTCGCATATCCAACGCTTCGAAGCCCTTCCGCGATCGTCTGCTCTGGCAGGGGTAGGCCATATTGCGCCCACGGTCGAACGACACCTGTTTGCAATCCGTGCCGAATGGGATATCGGCCTGTCATCAACGCGGCTCGAGTGGGGCTGCATACCGGTTGCACATAGAACGCCTCGAGCCTTGCGCCAGCACTTGCAAGCTTATCCAGGTTGGGAGTGGGAATCTCACTACCATGCCAGCCTACATCTCCCCAACCCAAATCATCTGCCAAGAAAAAAACGATGTTTGGCTTGCTGGATGCGTTGCCATCTTGAGCCTGCGTTTTGCAAGCGACATCCAATATTGCAATCCAAATAAAGGCAATAATCCAAGCGGAATAATGGTGAAGTAACTTAATCGACATTTTGCATTGTACCCTTGATTGAGAGGTCGAATCCCACGCCACAATGTGATCTAAAAGGGTGCGATCACACAAGTACCCAACCTCGACTGCATCTCGCCATTGAATGGATATTTTGGCGAATCTCCATTTCGTCATGGGCTGTTTCACCCAAAGTATTCAAAGATTCCGTTGAATCAATTCAATGGCTGGTAGATTTCCGATGGATCCGACCGCCAATGACCCGAGTGCCGGCAAAAACGGAGTCTTGGATTCCGGCTCCCAAAGACTCCAGTGGCTGGACGAAATCTGTCCTGAAATCCTCCACGTCCCATTTTGAAATAGTGCGTTACCGTTGAGGATGACTACTGATCCATCGTTGTGACACGTTTGCTCGCATGCGTCGTTATTACGATCAAGGTTGACACAAGCAAAACGAGAGCAGCCGTAAACATTGACCCCTCGTCGGGTGGGTGGGTTAGTCGTTCGGAGCAATGACCAGGATATACCAAAAGCGTATGGCAAAAACACACATAGCGGATCCTTCGGGAAATTCCTCGTCGAAAAAAATGTCGATCCAAAAGTCGAAAGTGTGTGGTTTTCCGGGGTTCTCAGTTGCTTTGGAATACCGTATATCTTGGGATAAGGCGATGAGGTAGGCTGTTCTTGTTGTGTGAACAGTCCACATCTTCGCGTCACATCTCCTGCAAGAGAATACGATGAAATCATTCGCTCCATCCAAGTCGACTTGGACGTCATCCGAGGACGACTCAGCCTCTTTAGTTTTGCTCGTGGAAGATAATCCCGGGGATGCTGAGCTAGTTTCGCTCTATCTTGAGAACGACAGCGAATCAAAGATCAAGGTCGAAAAAGCCCAATCGTTGGCAGAAGCAGTAAGGGCGATTCGCAAGCGATCCTACAAAGCGGTCATTCTGGATCTTGGATTACCTGACTCGCAAGGGCTGCAGTCATTAAAAGGTATTCAGTCGGTATCAGAAGACCTTCCTATTGTTGTTCTGTCGGGAATCTGCGATTTGCGAATCTCCTCTGAGGCCGTCCGAATTGGAGCACAAGAAGTCCTCAATAAAGACACGGTCTCCTCTGCATCCTTGGTGAAGTCGGTGTTGCATGCAATAGAGCATCACTCCATTTTGGCCATGGGAAAGTCGGATGCATACGTCGATGTGTTGACTGGGTTGTACAACCAATGTGGATTGTTGACGGTTGCAGAAGCCGCGATGGATTTGGCGCTCGTTTCGGATTCCGACTTTGCAGCCCTCCATATTCAAGTCGGCCTCTCAGATCCTGAAGAGCCATTGACTGACGAACACATCATCAAAGCAAGCAAGCTCATCGAATCCAGTTATCGTGCAAACGATGTCTTGGCGCATGTGAACCGAGCCGAGTTTGTGCTTGCCATGTCAGATGCTAATCCATTCCATCTGGAGCGAATTGCACGTCGTCTGCTCACGCAGTTTGCAGTTTACAAGCAAGAGTCCGAGGACCAAATCCCTTTCACCGTGCACGTTGGTGTTGCCCATACCCAGAACGGACAATCGGTCACTTTGGATCGACTCTTGACGGAAGCTCGTGATCGCTGCCATCGGAGCGCAACCGAGAATCCAGGGAAGTCGTGCGTTGGGTGATGTATCTCGAACAAACAGCTTAGAACTGCCTGTCGGGTCGTCCATTGAAAGGACGAGAAATGGCTCTCCGCAAGGCAACACATCGGGACTCGTTCAAAGCCACTGGGTCGTGGCGGCGTCGATTGGTGTAGCCCTCTTGTATGGCTTTTCATCAGCCGTATGCCTGACCTTTGCAATTCAAGGAACCGTTATTTCCCCAGTTTGGCTTGCCTCAGGAATTGGACTTGGAGCGGTCCTCGTTGGGACTTATCGAATGCTTCCGGCGATTTGGATTGCCGCCTTTTTTTTCAACTACTGGGCTTTGGCCAAGAACGGTATTCTCGTTCGTTCTATCGATATCTTTTTGCCGATAATCATTGCAACGGGAAACGTACTAGAGGCGTTTGTTGGTAGATGGCTTGGCGGTACCATATATCGCGCGAGTTTTCTGATTGCACCGGTTCGAATTTCGAAACGGACGAATACGGACGAACCCGCACTTCCGCACTGCAGAATCTGGCTTTTGTCGGATGGTCGATCGGTCGGCGTTTTCGTTATCGCGGCATTTTTAGCCTGCGGACTTTGTGCGATGATCGGCGTTTTGGCGCATTGGATTTTAGGAGTTATCCCTACGCGCATTGCCATTTCACAAATGATTTATACCTGGTGGAGCGGTGACCTTCTTGGGATTCTTTTGGTTGTTCCTGCATTCGTTTTGATCCGATCATCATTCCACGCGCGATGGAGTTCACTCCTGTCATTTCGCACGTTGTTGATTTACGGAATGATCGTTTTGATGTGCCTTGGATGCTTTGCAGAGATGTCAGGCAAGACGATTTACGAGCAGATCCTCCTATGTATGCTTCCGGCCGTCATGGTGATTTTGGCATTCGCCACCGAATTGAGCGGCGTGGTTATTGGCAGCTATATTATCACGATCGCAGCGATCCTCGGGACGTTGTCTCAACGTGGGCCATTCGCGGTTCAAAACAAAGACGAGTCTTGGCTCTTGCTTCAAGCCTACATCGCTATCGTGACGTTGATGGGGTTTGTCGTTTCGGCACTTGTTGCAGAGAGTACGGCACTTGCAAATGGCTTAGCCGACATGCGAGATCGAGAGACTCGGGAAGAATACGAGCGGCAACTAAGTGAATCTTCACGATTATTGTCCGAAACGTCTGCTGACTTGCAGGGAGTCTTGGCAACATTCCCGGACCTCTATTTTTGGCTCGACCCCGATGGAACGTTTCGTCGCTATTTTTCAACGGGCCCCCTGCACGTACCGCCCGAGATGTTCTTGAACAAAAAAGTTCAAGAAATATTCCCCCCCGAAATCGCAAGCCTCTTAAGCGATGCCGTTCGGCGGGCCGCCCAATCCAAGACGGTCGTCGAGGTAGACTATCCACTGACCTCCAACGGAAATGAAGAGTGGTTCGAAGCACGATTGCAACAACTCAAGAGTGGTCAGATCCTTGCAATCATTCGAGACATTACCAACCGAAAGCAAACTGAGGCAAGTCTGCAACAATTGCTCGACGAACGCCAACATCACTCGCAGCTCCTTGCGCAACGAGCTGTCGAACTTTCTCGCTCCAATTCGGAGCTCGAGCAGTTCGCCTACGTTGCCTCGCACGACTTGCGTGAGCCGCTGCGTATGGTTCGCAACTTTTGCAATCTCCTTCAGGAACGATTTAGCCAAAGCCTCGAGCCGAAAGCCAAAGAGTATTTAGGTTTCGCCGTGGATGGGGCCAAACGTATGCAATTCATGATCGACGATCTACTTGAGTATTCGCGAGTGGGAAAAGGAGAGTATCGGTTTGTCGACGTTTCGCTCGAAACCGTTATTCAGCACGCTATCGAAAACTTGCGAGCTTCTATCGAAGAGTCGAAAGCGGTCTTCGAATTCTCGAACCTTCCCACCATTTCGGCGGACTCGCACCGTCTTACACAACTGATGCAGAATCTCATTAGCAACGCAATCAAATTCGCAGGAGAACAATCGCCGCGCATTGCGATTCATTGTATTCAGTCCGAAACACATTGGCAGATCTCCGTATGTGACAACGGAATTGGCATCGAGCCGCAATACTTCGATCGTGTCTTTATGATGTTTCAACGCCTGCACAGCCATTCCAAGTATCCAGGAACGGGAGTAGGGTTGGCCATCTGCAAAAGAATTGTCGAACAACACGGCGGTTCTATCTGGATTGAGTCCGACGTTGGAGTTGGATCGAAGATACAATTCACCATTCCAATCTGTCCTTCCGCAGCGTAGTTCTTCGAAAAGCAGAAAACGATTGTTACAGACTACTCGATCTGAACCCAACAAGATCCTTTTGGTCGAAGATAACCCCGGCGATGTTCGATTATTGCAAATCGCTATGGAGGATTTTGGATTCGACGTCGATTTGCTGGTTGCATGCGATGGAGACGCTGCCAACGAATTCATAAGGAGCTACAAGGAATCTTGTTGCAGAATTGCACTCGTAATTCTCGACCTAAATTTGCCTAAGAAAAATGGACTCGAACTGCTTGCCGAATGGAAAAGGACTGACGACTTCAAGGCCACACCCGTCTTGGTGCTGACGTCGTCTCAAGATCCCAATGATGTTGCAAATTCGCATCGGCTAGGTGCGAGCACTTATTTGTGCAAGCCAGACGATATCGAAGGCTATCGTGCATTGATCAGCGTCATTCATGAGTTTTGGCTCAAATCCGTTGTTTCGCCCGGTGACATAGGCTTCCAGCCTGTGAAGACGTAAGAAACACAACCTGGAAGCGTTGGACGACTATGACACATTGGCACTGCGGGAGATATCAACGTTGTAGCCAACGATCAAACCAATTCCATGCGTCTTGCTGCATCACGGCATCAAATTTGTGCTTGCCCGGATAAAATTGGCACGCATACTTGGTATCAGCTTTCGCCTTGCCATAGATCTCTCGCATCATTTTGTCCGCCCGTTGCATCTCGGGCAACGTGAACAATGGATCTTCTGTATTGTTGAGAACGAGAGTCGGGAGAGGCACTCGCATGGCCAAGATCTCCGGGTAATCGAGATATGGCGGTAATCCAGGAATGTAGATCATCCAAGTATGCGTATGAGCTTTGTTCAACAAATAGTCTCGCCAGGTCGTCATCATTCCCACGCATACGGCACTCTGGATTCGCTCGTCGATACCAGCCAAATAAGTCGTCCGCAATCCTCCTCCTGATAGACCTGCAGCTCCTATCCGCGTCGGATCAACTTCTTTTCGACTGCACAAATAGTCAAGCGCGTTTTGATCTTCGAAGGTGAATACGCCAGGCCAAGTGGTTCCGGCTGAGAACAGGCTCTTGGCCATCAAATGTTCGTGCTCTCCAGCAAATGCGTTGTATTGCTTGACATCCTCCACCGAATCTCCCGCAATGTTTGGCAAATTGCGCATCGACTTAGCTGGCAAATCGGACGGACTTACACGCCGAGATCCAAACGAAAACGTATCGTGAACCAGGAC
>JBEBHM010000726.1:0-4393 GCA_040080875.1 Pirellula sp. | reverse complement strand
CGACAGAGTCTTTCGGATTTGTACGCTCATTTCGGCGGTGTGGCTGAAAGGACAGACAAACGCGGGGTCAAAGGCAGTTACTTTGAAGGAGATCGTTTCAAGAAAGAGAACCTTAAGGTCGATCGCATCGACCCTGTATTGCAGTTCGACTTTATTCGAGAGAGCCCTGGAGATGGAATAAGCCGAGAGTCGTTCTATATCCTTTGGGAAGGAAGCATCCATGTCGAACAGACCGGTCGCTATGAAATCGTCGTTCGAAGCACATGTTCGTTCAAAATGGATTTCGGCAGGATCGACCGATTGTTCATCGACAACCATGTCCAGTCAGGAGACAAGATCGAATTTCGTCAACCTGTGATGTTGACTGCCGGGCGATTGTATCCGTTTAAGATCGACTTCATTCAACGCAAGAGGAAAACAGAACTTCCTCCCGCAAGGATTTCGCTCTCGTGGGTGACACCTGACGGTGTTGAACAAGTCATACCGAACCGACATTTAATTCCAGCGACAGGACCAGCTACGTTTGCTTTGCAGACAATTCTGCCTGCGGATGATCGCAGCTATGGATTCGAACGCGGAACCGCGATCAACCGCGAGTGGGACGATTCGACGACGGCTGCCGCCATTGAGTTTTCGAAAATTGCTTCGTCCGAATTATTGCCTCGCTACTTGCGAAAGTACCGGGACAAACCGAATGAGAATCGCGCGCTCTTGAGGGCCTTTCTCAAGGAGGTTCTTGAAACAGCATTTCGGGGTCCGATCGATGACGCTCTTGCTCGCATGTATATCGACGACCAAGTCGATGCGACCGAAGATGACGCCGAAGCGGTCAAGCGTGTACTGTTGTTGTCATTAAAGTCTCCCAGGTTTTTGTATCCGTTGGCGGACATCGAACGCAGCGAATCTCAACGAGCCGCCAATCGCTTAGCGTTGATTTTGTACGATTCGCTCCCCAGCGACGAGTGGCTTATTGGCAGAGTCGGTAAAGACCAACTGAAAACGCGGGACCAGTTGCGAGACGCGGCTGAAAAGATGGTCGATGATTACCGTGCGCGTGCCAAAACGCGATCGATGTTGCACGAATGGCTCGGTATATCCCATTTAAGCGAGATCACCAAAGACAAAGAAAAATTTGCTGGTTTCGATGCGACCTTGGTAAGTGACTTGCGAGGGTCGCTCGATACGTTTCTCGACACGGTTGTTTGGAGTCCGGAAAGCGACTACCGCCAATTGTTTCAAGCGGATTGGTCGTTTACTTCGCCTGTCATCGCCGATTTTTATGGCGACGCCTGGAAGCCTCAATGGGCAGAGGGCGCGCCACCGCGCCGCGTCGTTGTTGGGCAACTGGAACCGGTCGGTTTGACGAAGACTGCGGGCAATTCCAAAATTCGACATGGAGTCCTGACTCACCCGTATTTGATGAGCGGATTCGCGTACCACGACCACACATCCCCGATCCATCGCGGCGTGTTTCTGATTCGGTATCTATTGGGGCGAACCATTCGGCCCCCGAGTGAAGCATTCACGCCTCTCAGTCCCGACTTGCATCCCGATCTCACCACGCGGGAACGCGTGGCTCTCCAGACCAGCCCCGAAAGCTGCCAAGTTTGCCATTCAAAGATCAACGGGCTTGGGTTTGTCCTGGAAAACTACGATGCAGTCGGTCGATTCCGGGATCTTGAGCGTCAAAAACCGATAATCTCCACCGGTCACTATAGAAGCCGAAACGATCAAAATGTAACATTTCAGAATCCATCGGAACTTGCCGATTACTTGGCTAACTCACCGGATGCACATCGTGCATTTGTCAATCGAGCTTTCCAGCATTTCGTCAAGCAACCCGCGGAGGCGTACGGAGCAGACACATTGGACACTCTGGTGGGTCTGTTTGTGAAGAGCGGCTACAATATGAGACGACTGATCATCGAGATCGCCGTGATTGGGGCACACGGTCCTGAACCAAAGAGCCCAAAGCAAGAGAGTTGAAATGCATTCGTTAACATCAAGACGTGAATTTTTGCTGAAGACGGGCGTCAGCGCCGCAGCCGCCAACTTTTTGTTCAGTTTGCCAAGCCTCGGTTGGGCAGCTGCCATGGGCACTCCCAAAAAGAAACGGATCGTTTTTGTTTTCAGCCCCAACGGAGTTATCCCAGATCACTTCTGGCCTACTCAACTTGGCAAAGACTTCGATCTGAAACGCATCCTTCAGCCGCTTGCCGATTTTAAGAATCGAGTGCTCACGCTGCATGGAGTGAACAACAAGATCAAAGGGGACGGCGATGGACACATGCGAGGCATTGGATGTTTGTTGACTGGCATCGAGTTGTTCCCCGGTGACGTCCAGGGAGGTTCGGACACTCCTGCGGGTTGGTCCATGGGGATCTCCGTCGACCAACATATCAAGAACCATTTTCAATCCGACCCGAATACGCAAACACGCTTTGGTTCCCTTGAGCTAGGAGTCATGGTTCCCGACCGTGCAGACACGTGGACACGCATGTCGTACGCTGGCCCCAACCAACCGGTCGCGCCTATCGATAATCCATATCAGTTATTTGACAAGCTCTATGGCCAAACCAAAAACCGAGCGTTGCTCTCAAGCGTGTTGGACGAGTTGGTCAGCGACTTCAAGAAAGTGGAGCAGTTGATCTGCGCGGAGGATCGCCACATGTTGCAGAACCACTTGGCAATGGTCCGCGAACTGGAAAAGGAATTGCAGACCGAGGTTTCGCAACAGAACAAGTCGGCGGGCGTTGGGCATGCTGTTCCGGTGTTGGCCGCCAACGTCGAAGAGGTCAATAACAACATTCCACAAATCGCCAGAATGCAAACCGACATGCTGGTGGCTAGCTTTGCAGCAGACTTTGCTCGTGTAGCGACTTTCCAAATTACGAACTCCGTTGGACAGCCCAAGATGCGTTGGCTCGACATCGACGAGGGGCATCACGAACTCTCGCACGAGCCCGATACCAACGAGACAGCCTACGAAAAGCTCATCAAGATCAATACGTGGTATTGCGAACAGGTGGCCTATATGGCCAAACGCATGGCCGAGACTCCGGAACCAGACGGGAATGGATCGATCCTGGACAACACAACGATCGTCTGGACGAATGAACTAGGCAAGGGAAATTCACATACTCGCAACAACATTCCGTTCGTGTTGGTTGGTGAGGGATGCGGATTCGAAATGGGACGCGCGTTGGATTTCAAAGGTGTGCCGCACAATCGTTTGCTCATGAGTTTCAGCGAGTCCATGGGATTCCCGGTCAAATCGTTCGGCAACGCCGACTACTGCGGCGACGGACCATTAAGCATCTAAATTCTCAAGTGCGAGTGCTTAGGCGATTGGCGTAGTGGAGGTTGTCTGTCAAACCTCCCGGATTGAGCGTAGTGGAGGTTGTTAAACCTCCCGGATCGAGCGTTGTTAAACCACCCGGATCGAAGGGATCTTTAACAAGATCCACTACCTTCAAGTCCTAAAACAAGGATCATAGACGCACTAGTGCGTTGTCCAGCTTAGATTTTTGGGTAGTGGACCTTGTTAAAGGTCCTGTGGTTCAGGGATCTTTAACAAGATCCACTACGTCCAACCCCAAATTTTAATCTGGACTGAGCACTAGTAGCCGTTAGCATCGCATGGTTTTTCGTTTAGGCGCAACGTTGGCGCCGCGTCGGGACTTGATGATATAGCTTTCCGCCTCCGGGATCTTGCACTGGGTGTCTCCGACGTCCACTTCGACAACTCCTATTTTGCGAGCTGACTTGATGGCTTGGTCGGCCAGTGGTGCGACGTAAGTTCCGACGCTAATGATGAAGCTATTCATCGACTGGCGAACTCGATTGGGTGAGGTCTTGATGGTCTTCACGCACCGATCCAGCAGCTGCTTCACATCGTCGATTGGCAGCTCAGAGTCCGGTAAGGTGGCAACCACCCCGGAGAGAGTCGACCAACCTGCAACAGCCACCAGCTCCTTTTTGGAATCGATCCATTTGCAGGCCAACTCAAATCCCGCCGGATTCTCAGTTGCGACCCATGCAACACTGCAGCCCGCGATCATGTGCCACGTCGCGGCAGCAGCCCATTGGTCCAATTGCTTTTTGGTCATCTTAGATCCATCCGCAATGAGCCCTGCCAAGTACATCGCGTCTGAGTTCTTGGTGGCAAAGAGTTTTATCGCCAAATCCTGTTGGCCTTTGACTTTCTTGAGAATCGGCTTAAGGTCTCCAACCTTAACCCCGAAGAGCGGCTCAACCGCTCCATGTCTCAAGTACGTCGCTTTGGTGGAAGAACTGGCTTTCGATTCCAACTCCCGCATTACTTCTTCAAGTTCCAAGGTCGTGCCCTTTGATAAGTTGTCGTAAGGCTTCAATACAAACGCCAACATTATAC
>JBEBHM010000097.1:0-16502 GCA_040080875.1 Pirellula sp. | reverse complement strand
ATGCATGAGTGTGCGAGACATCCGAGCTTGCACCAGTATGTAAGCCACAGGAGTATCCCAATGACTGGGTTAAATTGGCATCAACATCGCCCCTACTCAATCTTTCTATCGGCCGTTTCGATTTGCTTTTCCATGTCGGAGATGGTCAGGGGGGAATCGCAGGATCGATTGGTCGCGGAATGGACGTTGATGCTTGGCGGTTCGGTCCGTCTCGAGGCTAGTACCGATCGCATTCGCGACCTTCGTCACTTGCCGATGGAGGATTTTCAAGTGGAGCTAGTCGATCTCGTGGGGACAAATATTTTGCCGCCTGACTTAATCAGATTGAGCAACCTCAAGGGATTGAGATATTTGTATTTGCCAGGACCGATGTGGAACCCAAGCGCTGGCGCAAAAATCGACTATAGCAAGGACCTAAAACACATCGGCAGCGTTGGGACGCTCGAGGAGTTGGCGTTCAGCTACACCTACCTTGAGGGAATCAAATTCCAAGACGAAGGAATCGAAGCCATCGCAACGCTTGGTCCCAACCTCCGCCGATTGAGCTTGGAGAATACAGCGGTGAAAGGGAGACACCTCTCCGCCTTCGTAAACTTGGAATCGCTCGATTTGGTTTATTGCCCAGTCGATGACAAAGGCATGAAAGAACTGCGTGGACTGACCCGTCTAAAAACGCTCCTTTTGCGCGACGCCCTGTTGACCGACGATGGGATCCAAAACGTGGAGTTGCTGGTCGAGCTGGAGCGATTGGATCTCGGGGGCACCAAAATAACAGATGCCGGGTTCGCGGCGCTCAGGCACTTGACCAAACTAAAGTTTCTTAATTTACAAGGGACAGGCATCTCCGACGCATCCCTTGAGATCGTTGGATCGATGCGTCAACTCGAAGAGCTCAATCTTTATGGTACCCATGTGTCCAACGTTGGAATCGAAGCCATCAAGAACCTCACAGACCTGAGCAAGCTCGACTTGCGATATTCCCGCGTTACAGGGGGTGGTGTCGAAGGGCTGCGTGTTGCGTTGCCCGATTGCGATATCAAATTCTTGGATTCGAACATCCGCGTGCCGCTCGCCGCAGGCGCAGATCGGCTGTTGCAAGATCAAGAGGAACCGGTGATCGCACAATGGATCCGATCGATCGGCGGAACGGCCACCATCGAACAAGGCAGAATGGTCGAAGCTTCGTTTGCTACCACAGGCATTACGGACAAACTGCTTGCCAACATCACCGGATGCAAGAAACTGCGCAAACTAGATTTGCAGGCAACGGAAATCGGCGATTTAGGTTGCAAGCATTTGTCAGGGCTGACGGAATTACGAGAACTGGACCTCAGTGGCGATGCGATATCCGATGCGGGACTTGAGGATTTTCGGCTTCTCAAGAGCCTTGTACGACTCAATCTGAAAAGCACCACCGTCCATGGGAAAGGGTTCGCACATCTGACCGCTTTGCCACTGGAAGTGGTTAACCTAGCAAACTCACCGGTCGATGATCATGGGCTGTCGATGTTGACTGGGATTCCATCCTTGAAATCCATTTGCCTCGCCTATTCTGATATCACCGACAAAGGTATGGTGCACTTGACCAAATTGACGGAGATCGACGACATCGATTTGGACGGCACGGATGTGGGCGACTCTGGAATGGACTCGCTCGGCAGGCTCTCGCAACTAAAGCATTTGCGTCTTGGATACACGAAAGTGAGCGACAAGGGGCTGCTCAAATTGAACGCTCTGACAGGCTTGCAAACTCTCACGCTGATTCGCACGCGGATTTCGAATCGTGCCTTGGAGACCATTGGAAAAATGGAATCAGTCCGCGAGTTGGACTTCGACTACACGGATATCAACGACGCCGGCCTGAAATATTTAGAGTCGCTCCAACAGCTTGAGAAACTGAGCCTGGACAGCACCAATGTAACCGACGCAAGTGCAGAAAGTTTGGCAGGGTTGCAGCGACTGAAGTGGCTCAACCTGTATCACACTTTTTATACCGTGGCTGGGTTTGAGAAAGTGCGGTCAGCGCTACCACATTGTGAAATTATTTTCGACAAGTCATCGAGCGATCCCAAACGACGTAGAAGTTGAACCCATGAAGATTCAGTACCTACTCCCTTTCATTGCACACTTGATTCTGGCGTGGCCCACCTCGAAATTGTACGCTCAGTCGATCGAAACTAAATCCGCATCAAAACTGGTTATCGACGAGGATTGGATCCGAAGCAAAGGTGGACATGCGCTGCGCAATCAAGCGAACATGATCGTGGCGGTTGACTTGCAACATGCATGGCTCACCGAAGGAGACTTGAAGAAGCTTGCTCAGCTTAAACAACTCACCAGCATTGACCTGTCCTACACCAAAGTGGATGACGAAGCGCTCGAACAACTCAAATCACTTGAACATGTGCGGGAATTGAAACTGCACTATGCCGAGTATGTTTCGGATGTCGGCATATCGCATCTGAAGCATTGGAAGCATTTGGAGCATCTCGATGTGCGGGGTACGAAGGTCACAAGTACGGTCTTTGAACATATTTCCAACATGGGATCACTGCGCTCGCTCGACGTTGGGTTCAGTCGCGTGAACGACGATTTTTTTGAGCGATTGAGCGAGCTACCTCGATTGGAAAAACTTTCCTTCGGTGGAAACAAGATGAGTGGGACCGCATTGCCATTGCTCAAGCTCGTGCCCTCCTTGCGTGAAGTCAGCGTCGGCGGGCAACAGCGAACCGACTCCGGATTGTGGAGCGTCAACGTAACGGACTTCAATTTGAATCACCTCGCAGAGTTAAGAGGCCTGCGAACACTTGATTTGTCTGGTATGCCTATTAGCGACCGCGGCGTGGCGATGCTGTCGAAACTGAGCCAACTGGAGACGCTGGACCTGAGTCGAACCAAAGTGACCAGCAGGGGACTCGCTGCCTTGGCGGGACTTGTCGAATTGCAGCACTTGAAACTGTGTCAAACGGACGGCGTCGACGACACAGCATTCTCGGTTTTCCAAAGCTATCCCAAGTTGCAAGTACTCGAGCTTTCAGAATGCAAAATCTCGGCCGAGGGACTTTCGCAATTCCAAGCTCCCAAGAGTCTCAAACAGCTCTATCTAGCAGGCACGTCGCTGACGGCTGAGCAAGTCGAGTCTCATCGCAATCGCAACCGCAACTACACTCTTTCATGGTGGCCGAAAACAGAGATCGAAAAACCAAGCGCCCCATAACGCAAGGGTTGTTCATCGAATCGCAATCGATAAATCATCCGCAACGCATTCCAACTAAAGTTTGGGGGGGTCCGAATTGAAATCAGTTCGAACTCGGCGAATCGCGGGCAGAGAATACGAAAACGCCGGGATCCCAATGACCACCAATAAACTACAGATCGCAACGTACAATTGATCCGAATAGCCTAGGTGCGATTTGGAAATATTGAGAATGTTCCAAGTCCCGTTGATCAGCACATGCGCAAGGATCGTTGGCCATATCGAACCTGTCTTCCATGCAATGTAACCAAACCACATACCGATCGGGAACGCAAAGACCACCGTGTGAGGCATCAAATGAAACAAGGCGAAAATCAACGAGGTGACGGTGATCGCGGTCCATGGTCGCCAGCGTTCGAGCAAGCGGCGTTGCATGAGTCCTCGAAAAAGCATCTCCTCTCCAAAACCTGGAAACAACGAGATGAAGAGGACCCACGGAACCACCATCGCAAGGGGCATGTTTTCAAATAGTTTGGCTGCCGTTTCATCGGGAGCGAGAATCTGGGCAAGCAAAGTTGCCAATACCAATCCCAACGCTGCCGGTGCAAATGAGCCTACGCCTACGCACAGCCACTCCTGTGTTGTCAAACCCGAGTCGGTCAGTCCAAGACGTCGTCGGAATTCAATGGGCGAAAACCAAGCAGCCCCAATGGCAACAACAAGAATTCCAAGCTGACCAGCAAACCCTTGAGCAAAGATCGCAATCGGTGTGGTGACACTCCCAATTAAATCATCCTGAGAAGGTGTCGTTCCCTGGCTGTTGAGAAAAGTCATCACAATAAATGGAATTGTTGCCGCAACCGCCAGCGCCAGCATCGTTAGGAATGCGATCGTGACCGAAAGGAATACGGTCCATATTCTCGGCGGTTGCGTTACCGACTGCGTCCAGACCTCGGCAGTTGGATCAATCACAGGATCAGGGGCTGGAAGCGGTTGTAGGTCCACGCGAGAGTATTCCAAGAGTTTCAGATTCCATAGAAAAGTATCGACCTTTCATGGTAACGCTGGTCGCGAGGTTTGGGCAAGCGAAACGCGACGCATACGTTTGGAATCCATCAAGTTACCGAGGCCCAAGAGTACAGCGGCCAGACTCCCAAACACCCACCGCAACTTGAACGAAATAGCTCTCGATGGTTTGGTCCTCAGCAAAGCGATCAAGATCGGAACAAAAGCCAGGAAATGGAGCGGCCAGATGTGTAGAGGGTAGTCCGATACGAATAGAATCGCTCCGCTCCATGCGGCCAAGTCGAATGGACGGTCCAACGGATTCGGATCTAGCAAGCCGTGTTCTGGCGCGTCGATGCTCGATTTGGTTGCGTGTAAAGAATCGTTTCGCATTTGCTGAGGGAATGATTGGGAACGAACTACTTTAGTTCAATCAAGTTCTATCCCAAGCGAAATGCGAATTCTAGATGATTATCGCGACTTGGTGCTTGTGGACTTGGATGCTGTAGCTTGGGATGGCTTTTCTACTTTAGCATCAACTACCTGCTCTTCTAGACGAGCGGAATAGTCCATGACGCTACCATCTCCTGAAAAACCGACCACCGTTTTGTCCCAAGCGAGCTCTTTGGATACCATCCGACCCGCGTCGATATCAAAGCGAATGGTCCCATTGCTGAGCTGTTGCAATACCTGAGCTTCTTCTTTGGGATCGGTGATTGCCGTAAGCATTTCGCTTCGAACCGCGATTGTCGCGACCCCTGCGCTGACCTTGTCGAGTCGAAAAAATTCGCTGAAACGAACCTTTTTGATCGTGCCATCATCCCGCCGAATGTGAAGCTCGCGAGGTATCTCCCATGTTGCTCCTACGGCAATGGGGGTTGCCGGAAGTGGCACAGTAATGTCACCCATTCCAAGATTGGGCGGATTGGAGTCGTCGCTGCGAGCGACAATCATCCCTTGTTCGTCGATCGTTACCGTCGATATCAGCTTGCCTACCGAATCCGCTGCGGCTTGGAATTGTCGCGGTGGCTCATGCTTGTCCTTGGAACTATAGCGAAGCTCTTTGCCCGTACCTATTTGTTGCGACATATCGATGTCGGTGATTCTGTATTCAAAAGTCATTTGTCCTTTCTCTGCGCGAACCACGTTCCATGATTTTTGCGAAACCGTTCGAGAATTGGAGTTCTGTTCGGTGGAGTCGATCTTCGTATCGGTTTTGGCAAGATGCGTGACCTCGCTTCGAATTACCAACCCAGGCTGCAACTTGTACTTCAGCGCATATTCCGTGCCACCTAACGACGACGCGGTGGTAACCAATTCTTTACGTTCGACTTTGCGAAGCGTCGTCACTTCAGCTGCCGTGGGTTCAGACTTGGACGCCGCTTTTGCTCCGCTACCGATTGGCGCTGTCGAGACTTTCCTGCTCGCGGCCGAAGACGGTTCTGATTCTGCGGAGGTATTGGACGATTTCGATTGAGCGATGGCCAGGGTTTGGCATAAAATGCAAATCCATCCGAAAGCGAATAACCGAGCAATGCAACAACGCATTTTAAATCTTCCCCGTAGCATGAGGCCGTGATTCGAAATTGACCTACAAAAAGGTCCGTCAACCAAGGGGAGATAGCAAAGCTAAGGGGCTTGCGTCAAGCTGGCTTTTTACATCGTCCAGCCGTCCTTGAGCGTGGCGTCTTTGCTGACAATGGGAATTCCATCTCGAACATAGACGGGTTCGTGTTGATCCGATTCGCTCAAGCTCGATCGATTGATGACTTGCACGTGCCGCCCGATACGACAGTTTTTGTCGAGAATCGCTCCTTCGATCAACGAACCCGTACCTATTCCCACAGGAAGGCTTCCTGCCGATGCTAGCTTTTCCAAATCTTGGACCGTCTCCAGATAGTCCGCCCCCATGATTATGCTATTGCGAATGGTGACCCCTTCGCCGATCACGCACCGAAGTCCGATGACGCTATTTTCGATGCGCGCCCCTTTGCCGATGCGACAACCATCGGCGATCAGCGAACTGGAGATGGAAGCGCCATCAACGACGGTCGGAGGCAGGAATCTTGCTCTCGAATAGACGGGACGCTCTGCACAAAACAAGTCAAAGGGAGGGTTGCTTTGGGCCAAGGAAAGATTCGCATCATAGAAGGCACGGATCGTTCCGATGTCCTCCCAATAGTCGTCGAATAAATGTACTTGCACTTTCTTGGAACGGATTGCGGCGGGGAAAACCTCTTTGCCAAAGTCGCTGTAGTTGGTCTTGGTCAAAACGTCAAAGAGCAACTTCTTGTTGAATATGTACAAGCCCATGCTAGCCAAACAATCACGCCCCTTCGATGGAATACCTCGAGCGTCGATCCACGCAGGGTCGGTCGTGACCATATTGATCTCATCGTCGGTTTTTGGTTTCTCCAGAAAGCCCGTCACCCGTCCAGCGTCATCGCATCGCATGATCCCCAAGGCATGGGCTGCGGATCGCAATACGGGAATCGCAGCAATAGTCACATCCGCGTTGGATCGGATATGCGTATCCAACATCTTGCTGTAGTCCATGTGGTACAGTTGGTCACCGCTCAGGATCAGGACGTACTTGCAATCATTCTGGTCAAAGTACCGCAGGTTTTTCCGAACGGCATCCGCAGTCCCTTCATACCATTCCGTTCCTCCCTCCATCGTTTGTTGAGCGGCTAGCAGTTCGACGAATCCGCCGCTAAAGTTATCGAATCGGTAGGTTTGCCGTATATGTTGGTGGAGAGACACGCTCAAAAATTGGGTCACAACATAGATTCGATTGATACCGCTGTGGAGGCAATTGCTGATCGGGATATCGATGAGTCGATATTTCCCCGCGAGCGGAACGGCAGGTTTCGCGCGAATTTTCGTCAATGGGAATAGCCTCGTCCCGCGACCACCACCTAGAATCAACGAAATTACCTGTCGCATATCATTGGGCATCGAAAACACGCAACCTTTCAGCAAAATACACATGGGAGAAAATCGAAGTCTCCCTAGAATACTCGAAACGCAAAAAGCCGCACAGCTTAGCCTACAAAGTCCACGCAGATGAACGCATCTTTGTTCGAATCCACCCTTCTATTAACCAAGGAATTGGTCCGATTTCCGTCGGTGAGCCACGAAAGCAATGAATCGGTGAGCCGGTTCGTCGCGGATCGGCTCTCTGCGATGCGTTTCGAAATCGAGTGGCATCAGTACCTCGACGAAAAAGGAGAGTCCAAGGTAAGCATCGTTGCCAAGCGAGGGAACGGCACCGGCGGAGTATGTTATTTGGCGCACACCGATGTGGTCCCTGCGGACGATTGGTCGTTCGGGTCAAGTGGCCCGTTTGATCCCACCGAACAGGACTCGCGATTGTATGGACGCGGAACATGTGACATGAAGGGTTCCTTGGCCTGCGCGATCCAAGCCGCTTCACAAATCGATCCGCTCAGCCAAGCCAAGCCGATCTACTTTGTTGTCACCAGCGATGAGGAAGTCGGGATGTTGGGTGCCAAAACGGTCGATGCCCATTCCGCCTTGTTCCAGGAAATGGTCGACACAGATGTCGTGGGAATCGTGGGGGAACCGACCTGCCTGCAAGTCATCCACGCCCATAAAGGCGCACAGCGGCTGGCCATCCGAGCGCGAGGTCGGAGCGCACACACCAGCACCAACGATGGAATCAACGCCAATTACCAACTCATACCCGCTCTACAAAAACTCTTGGACATTCGCTGGGAGAGCGAAACGAATCCTATCTATCACAACGCATTGTTCGACCCACCCACCCTGTCATGGAACATGAACATCGTCAACGAACCCGAAGCGGTCAACGTAACGCCTTCGCTAGCTCAAGCAAACGTATTCATGCGCACGATGCCCAACGTGGACCATCAACCCCTGCTGGACGCCATCAAGAATCTTTGCGATGAGCACGGCCTCGAGCTAGAACTCCGCGATGGCATTGCCCCGTGGTCTGTTCCCGTGGATGGAGGCTGGGTGAGAGACATGTTGACGCTCGTCAACCGGCCGGACTCGCACAGCGTATGCTTCGCAACCGATGCAGGAATACTTCAGAGATTAAAGAGGCTGCTGGTTTGCGGCCCGGGGGATATCCAGCAGGCCCATCGAAGCGACGAATGGATCAGCATGGATCAACTCGAACGCGGAGTCGACGTCTATCGCCGAGCATTCCTACATTGGGCATGCGCATCTAAGGTCTAAGGTCCCCATCATCACCGACATTTCGATCGATGTTACGCTGGCAACATTGCCGAAAGTTCAATGGTCCGTGAGTTAACGAAGGATGCGAAGGAGATTTCTTCTCTCCCCCTCTCCCCGTTTCGGCGTGAAGCATTTTCAAGCGGCTGCGGCTAGCCACCGGCCCCGGTGGCATTATAATCCCTATCGATCGTCAGGAACTTCGACACGCTCCGCATGCGTGCCAGCGATCAGTACATAAAGTGACGGGACGACGAACAATGTGAACAACGTACCGATCCCCATTCCGGCCACCAGTACGATGCCAATACTATTTCTTGCTTGAGCGCCTGGACCAGTAACAAACACCAAGGGCATGTGGCCCAAAATGGTTGCAACAGACGTCATGAGCACGGGGCGCAATCGAGTCTGCGACGCTTCGACTGCCGCTCGCCATTTAGTGCGGCCTTGTTCCTGGAGATGATTTGCGAATTCAACGATTAGGATACCATTCTTAGCCACCAATCCCACCAACGTGATCAAGCCGACTTGGGAGTAGATATTGATCGTGGTCAACCCTAAAAAGGTAAGTACCAATGCACCGGAGATTGCCAACGGCACAGACCCCAACAAGACGATGAGAGGATCTCGAAACGACCTGAACTGTGCAGCCAGCACCAAATAGATCAAAACCATGGCGATCGCCAATGTGGTTGTCAACGTCGATCCCTCGCGACGAATCTGTCGGGACTCACCTGCATAGTCAATCACCGCCGACTCACCCACCACATCGCGAGCGATATTTTCCATAAATGTCAGCCCGTCTTCTTTCGTCATGCCAGGCAATACCGCTGCGTTGACATAGATTGCACCTTGTTGTTGGAACCTCCTCAGTTCTCGTGGGGCTGTCTGAGGCACGATCGTCGCGAACACGGAGACTGGGATCAGCTGACCGCTGGGTGTTCTAATTTTGATGTCCATCAGCGCATTCGTTGACTGACGATCTTCGTCTGACAATTGCGGAATGACTTGGTACGATCGATTGAAATAGTTGAATCGATTGACGTATCCGCCCCCCAAAAGCACCCCGAGTTCCTGTGCGATGGCTGCGAGGTCGAGCTTGAGATCCGCAACGCGTTCACGATCGATGACAACCTGAGCTTGGGGCAAATCCACTTTCAAGTCGATATCGACGAACATGAACCGTTGAGATTTTTGAGCCTGCATACTGATTTCGTTGGCTATCTCGAGCATTCTTCCTACCGGCAAGTCACTCTTGAGTACCATCTCTACATCGAAATTGGACGCAACTGGGAGGGGCGGAATCAGAATAGGGAACGGTTGCAGGCCGGGTACGCTGGAAGCGAGTCCAAAGGCTTCGCCAAGCATTGCATGCGTGCTGCGTTGTCCCTTTTTTTGTCGTTCATGCCAATCATGCGTGATGACGCCCCCAAAGCCCGAGTTGGATCCAACCAAGGCCCACATGTAGTCTGTCTCCGGCATCGCATTGAACTTGTCGGCGAGTTGGGTAGCCCATTGCCGAGTGCTTTGCAGCGTTGAGTCAGGCGAGGCCTGCAGGATGACGGCGATGGCTCCTTGGTCTTCGACAGGCGCAAGTTCTTTGCCGGAGTACTGATAAAGTGGAACTGCAGCAAGACCGATGAGGATCGTGGCAATCGCGATCGACCATCTCAAACTGAGTGCGAATTCAAGAGCTCGACCATAGACAACTTGCGTTCTATCGAAAATCGAGTTGACGAATCGAGTGAGCATCCCTTCCTTGCCGGAAGCGTTCAACATTTTCGCGCTCATGATGGGGGAGAGTGTTACGGCCACAATACCCGAGAGCACTACGGCGGCAGCCAATGTAAACGCGAACTCTTTGAAGAGCATGCCCGTCAATCCGCCTTGAAATCCGATAGGAGCGTAGACGACAGCAAGTGTGATGGTCATGGCGATGATCGGGCCCACCAATTCTCTCGCACCAATCAGTGCAGACTCGATTTTGGTATTGCCCTTGCGGATGTGGCGTTGAACATTTTCGACAACGACGATGGCATCATCCACCACCAATCCTACCGCCAATACGATCGCCAAGAGGGTCAGCAGATTCAGGGAAAACCCCATCAAGTACATGCACATGGCTGCTCCGATCAACGATACCGGCATGGCGACGAGCGGGACAATGGCCGTACGAATGGAACCCATAAATACAAAGACAACGATACCGACGATGCCGATGGTCTCAACCAACGTTTTGGATATCTCTTGAATCGCATCGCGCATGAACTTCGTGGCGTCGAACGCCAATTGCATATCCATATGCGAGGGTAGTCTTGGCCGAAGTTTGTCCATGGCCAACCGCAGTTGCTGAGCCACCGCGATCTCGTTGGTGCCGGGCAATGGCCAAACCGAAACGTAAACTGCTTCTTTACCCCGGTACATGGCCATCATTTGGGATTCCTCGGCTCCCATTTCGACTTTCGCAACATCTCCAAGTCGAATGACGGCACCTCCGTTCTGCCAGACGATCAACTCCTTAAATTCATCGACGGTTTTCAAATCGGTATCGGTAAGCAAATCGACTTGAACTGTGTCGTTCTTAACTCGACCTATGGCCGCCAAGTAGTTGTTTCGTCGCAATGCACCATAAATATCGCCCGGAGTCAGACCCAACTCGGACAGCCGCAAAGGAGAGATCCAGATGCGCATGGCGGGCGTACGCCCTCCCTCGACGCCAACCCGCTGGACACCTTCGATCGTGGAGAGCTGTGGTTGTACATCGCGATTGAGAAAGTCGGTCAAGCCCGCGAGGTCAAACTGGTCGGAAGTAAAACTCAAATAGAACGAGGCGTAGGGTCGATCGGCGCGTTGAATGGTCACGCTCGGTGGTTCGGATTCGGCGGGCAACTCGCGACGGACTTCTTGGAGCCGCGTATTGATCTCGGCTAGGGCGGTCGTCGCGTTGTGATTGAGTTTGAGATGGATCGTGATGGTACTTACACCAGCGGTACTCACCGAATCCATGAAATCGATGCCAGCGATCGACGAAACGGCTTTCTCGATCGGCGTCGTCAAGAAACCTCGGATCGTCTCCGCGCTCGCGCCAATGTAGATCGTGGTGATCTGAATCGAAGTGCTTTCGAGTTTCGGAAACTGTTGGATTGGCAGCAGTTGAGCTGTGCGCAAACCCACAAGGATTAGCATTAGGTTCACGACAATGGCCAACACCGGGTGTTTGATGAAGATATCCGTGATGGACTTCATGGGGCCGTTTCCGCATCATGGCTTGAGTCAACTTTGGCAGCGGCTTTGGAGACCGAGGGTGCGACGGCTTCGGCTTGAACGACCCATGCCTTTTCATGTATTTTGAATGAGCCGTCCGATACGATCGTTGTTCCTGGTTCGATTCCGTACATGATTGCAACCCCTTGCCCTACAGTCGAGCCTGGCTTGACTGTGCGAGCGTAGGCGCGGAGCTTGGACGGTTCCTCTGGGTCCGGCTTGACCAGATAGACGAACGCTTCCGCTGGCGAACGACGCAATCCAGAAGCAGGGATCGTAACTGCTGGTCTCGATGGGCCATATTCGATGCCGACTCGAACGGAATCATTTGGCTGCAAGTGTTCCGGTGGGTTTACGAGCTTGGCCCTGGCAGATACGTTGCGAGTAATTCGATCCGCTTGAGTGTCGATTGCCACGATTTTAGCCACGGCAGCTTTCGGCTCGATCAAGATTTGAATCTCATCATCGACAGTCACATGATCGGCCACTTGTTGTGGCATCATGAAATCGACATGGACAAAATCGTCTAGGCCTTGCAGCATGGTGATTTGTGTTCCCTCGGGCAGATATTGACCGACGTGCACGTCGAACAGTCCCGCCCGTGCATTGAACGGTGCACGCAGCGTCTTCTTGCGAATCAAGGCTTCGAGTCGCATGACTTCGGCCTGTGCTTGCACGGCCAGTGCAATGACCTGTTCGACCTCCAATTCGCTGATGGCTTTGACACTCGCAGCTTTTTCGGTTCGATCGCGCGCGGATTCAGCCATCTTTTTTGCAGCGGTGGCGCTCAATAGCTGTGCTTCCTCGACGCTCGTATCCAATTTGAGAAGCACCTGATTTTGGGTTACTTTGTCACCCGACTTGAACGTGATTTTTTCGACCGTACCGACAACCTCGGTTCGCAGCTGCAGCGAACGCGGAGCAAGAATGGTTCCAACCGCAGTCGCACTTTGGCGAAGCGTGATCGGTTCCGCGCTGGCGAAAACAACCATTACCGGCTGCTCCTGATTGGGGGGCGGAGGAGCCGACATCATCAAATGCTTCTGTTTCGCAATGAAATACGCGATGCCGACGACCGTGGCTAAGAGGAGGGCCGAGCCAATTAAGCTTTTAAGCATTGCGTTGCAATCCAATCCGAACGAGCCACAACTGAAAGGGCTGACAGGGCTGACGGGGTTGAAAACAAAAACAAACGTGGTGATCGCGTTTTGAAATCTAGATCCGTCGACCGATTCCTAGGTTCACTCAATCGATCATATTCTAATTTACTAGCGTTGATAGATCGGCAGATAGTGATATTTGACGGACAAACTAAGCATGGCCAAGGCAGTACAGTAGACCTTGCCTGCATTTTGTTCTTCGCCACCGGACGAATTCCAAGACCCGTCCGATTGTTGTTGTGCAAGAAGTTTTTCGGCAACGAGCTTTGCCGAGTCCTCGGCGATCGTTCCGCCTCGCTGATGCATCCCCTGAGCATAGTAGTACATGCCATACAAGACGAAGCGGTCTTTCCAATTGGGTGGGTGTTCCAATAGCCACTCGGTCGCTCCTGTTACCAATGGCGAATCGTACCGGCCGCAAACCTGCATTGCCAACAAGCCTGAAGCGGTCATCGTGAAGGTTGGATTATCATTGTTGGCCTCATAGGAAAATCCGTTCTTGGGTTTGCGTGGATTGCCAGCGGGGTCTACGGGGGATGTGAATGATCGCACCAGATACGCGACCGCATCGTCGATCGTCGAGGACGGCACATTGAGCCCATCGTTCTTCGCGCTTCTCAGAGCCATCAATTGCCAAACACTGATCGACAGATCGCTGTCAGCCGAATCGGGCGTGTATCGCCACCCTCCCTTGGCATGCGCAGGTTTCTTGATCTTTTGACTTCGGACAATCAAGTCGATCGCTTTCTGGCACGCATGATGGATCGATTTGTTGGTTTCGTCGTCTCCTCCCATCCCGAGCATTTCCGTGAGCATCAAGGTCACGATTCCATGACCATACATTCTTGAACCATCGGTTGCACCGAAGTAACCGGACGTATCTTGCCGGCTTGAGCCCAGTAGGAATCCCAATCCATTCTTCATGGTTTGACCTTGCACGGTGGGATCGCTAGGTTGATGCCCCACCGATGCAAGTGCCATGATGGCAAGGGCCGTCATGGCATTGTCGTGCCCTCGATCGAATACGGAACCGTTTTTCTGCTGTTGAGAAATCAGAAACTGGGTTGCGAGATCGATGGCACGGTCAACTTCGTCTTGTTCGTTCTGAACTTGCGACAGTCCTTGCGATGCCCAAAAAATGGTGCCCAGGATCGCAGCAGTCCATGCCGCAGCAAACTCCGTCACGCCTAAAAGATAGTGCGTAATTTTGCCGTAGCGGAACGCATCAAGCGTTTCGAAAACGCCTCGAAAACCTTGACGGTTTCCGCTACCATGCGGGCAGAATTGCGCACGCTTATATAGGCTGCGAAAATGGTTCATCGTTGAAAAATCGGCAGGTACCCCAGATCCAACTGCAGCATGATAAGGTTGCAGGCGGTCGTATAAACACGATGTACCTGTCCTTCCCACGAACCATCCGGGTTCTGTTCACTCGCGATTCGGCTGTAAAGTCGATCGCGAAATGGCAACCATTCTTCGTCGCCCTGTCGATAGACGACTTGGCTGTAATAGAGATAGGTGTAGTGCCAGTGTCCGAACGACTCATCGCCGGAAGTGATTTGGTAGAGGGTGCGGCGAGAATAGGCGAGCATCTCGGGGACCTTTTTGCCTTCGTAGTCTCCAGCGTTGTATAGTGCTGCCAAGCTTGCAGCGGTGATGGCCGGGCGAGAACTACCCATTTGTTGGCTCGAGTAGCTGATTCCACCATCGTCGTTTTGGCACTTATAGATATAGCGTTTCGCGGATTCGATGATTTCGGTGGGGACCGCAAGGCCTGCGTTCCGGCAGCCTCGCAAGCCTTGGACTTGCGTAATCGTCGTTGAGCCTTCGTCGTAATCATTGCC
Source organism: Pirellula sp. (assembly GCA_040080875.1). Taxonomy (GTDB): domain Bacteria; phylum Planctomycetota; class Planctomycetia; order Pirellulales; family Pirellulaceae; genus JBKCUI01. The sequence continues at coordinate 1,812 of JBEBHM010000097.1, read as the reverse complement.
ATCTTTCGCGCTGATGTACCCCCAACCTCCTGCAGGGGTCTGTGCTTTGCCGCAAAATGCGATCGCCTTGGTGAGCACATTCACTAAGTCATCACGACGATCTTGTAGTCCCTCTTCGCCCAAGACCTGCGACAAGAACAGCATCGAAAACCCGTGTCCGTACGTATATCGCTGGTCCGCCTCGGGGTCTCCTATCAGACCATTCGCTCGACTGCGACCGATGAGGAAATCTGTCGTACGACTTAGCGGTTTGGCGTAAGGTCCCTGCGTAATAGTTGAACCGCTACAAAGCAAGGCGGTGCCCGCTAATGCCGCGACGGCAACTGGATACGGCGGAGTATTCCAGTGGCCTCGGGTCGATTGACTCCTTGCCAGGTAGTCTAGCCCATTTCGGATAGCATCGTTCCAAGCGGGGTCGCGGCCAGCCTGCAAGCTGCGTCGGGGCGATGCAATGGCGTTTGGCCACGGCGCACCCACGGCAACTGCGGTTGCTATACCACTCGTTGAAAGGAACCGGCGCCGCGAATGTACTCGATTGTTTTGCATGGATTATCCTCGAATACCTCAGAGAGCGAATTGGAAACGAACAACAGACGAACTTAATGATAACGTCTCACGTCCCAAGATCGCCGAACAGCGGCGTCGAGAGGTAACGCTCGCCCAAGCTGCACATGATCGTAACGATCCGTTTGCCTCGAAACTCAGGGCGGGCAGCGACCTGTGCCGCCGCCCACATGTTGGCGCCGCTGCTGATGCCAGCCATGATTCCCTCTTGTTTGGCCAGTTTGCGGCCCCATTCGAATGCGAGCTCGTCGTCTACCTGAATCACTTCGTCGACGATCGATTGGTCCAGGTTCTTAGGAATGAAGCCTGCACCGATGCCTTGTATTCTATGTTTGCCTGGTTGCCCACCGCTAATCACGGGGGATTGTTTTGGCTCGACGGCAATCGCCTTAAAGTTGGGATTGAGTTTCTTGATGTAGCGAGCGACACCTGTGATCGTCCCACCCGTACCAACTCCGGCAACAATAGCGTCGATTTGGCCAGCCGAATCGGTCCATATTTCAGGGCCAGTCGTGCGCTCATGGACCGCGGGATTGGCAGGATTATCAAACTGCTGAGGCATCCAACCATTTGGGTCGTTGACAACAAGTTCGGATGCTTTTGCGATGGCTCCACGCATTCCGTCAGCCGCTGGGGTCAACACCAGATGAGCTCCAAGTCCACGCAAAAGGGAGCGTCGCTCGACCGACATCGACTCCGGCATGGTGAGCGTTAGTTTGTAGCTTTTGGCGGCACAGACGAATGCAAGTGCAATTCCAGTGTTTCCGCTTGTCGGCTCGATGATGTGCGTTTCTTTGGTTAGCTTTCCGCTTCGCTCCGCATCCTCAACCATCGCCATGCCGATTCGATCTTTGACGCTGTTGAGAGGATTAAAGAACTCGCACTTTGCGAAGACCGTTGCTTGGCCAGCAGGAACGAGCCGATTGATTCGGATCATAGGTGTGTTTCCAACCGTACCAATAACGCTATCAAATGTCTTTCCCAACGGCATTTGCAAGGACTCTCTCAATTGAAGGATGGCTAACCACGGTAACTATTGTTGCTGGATGAGCCTGAGGCGCTAGCCGATTTCTTGCGGCGTGGCTCGGCTAGCGCCTCAGGCTCAATCTAGGTAACCGGAAGGAACTTCCGTGTTTTGGCAGTAGAAAAGAAGTATACGCTTTTTCATCCCCCAAGCCCACACCAGCCCTAGCAAAACGCAAACACCCGGTTCGTACCGGGTGTTTGTTTATTTCAGGTCGGCTATTG
>JBEBHM010000725.1:0-4404 GCA_040080875.1 Pirellula sp. | reverse complement strand
CCCGTTATCATGGGTGGGAAATACGCTGGTCAAAACGCAGCCCGCTAGACTCCCCACTAGAACGGTCGCACTCGGCAAGAGCGACCCACGGACCAAAGCCTACAGTACCACAGCCCCATTCACCAAATCACAGGTACGAAACTGCTAAGACCGCCCCACTTGTTAGCTGGTAGCTTTATTCGGGTTCAGTTGGCAGGATTTTCTTTTGCAGATTCAAGACCCGGCGAGTACCGAATTGTTCGCATCGAAGCCAAAGTATTTCGCCGATCAATTCGGAAGCGTTCTTAAATACAAAGACCTGGGATGTTCGTTCCTTGAAGTTGGCAAACTGCGTTCGTTCGCGCGGTCTCATGGGGACCGACAGCATGCAATCGAAACTGACTGGCTCGTCGCGATAATTGATTCCCTCGACCGTAACCCAAATTCTATTGTCCTTGTCTATCTGGTACTCGATGTTGAATTCGACGTCGTCCGATCCGACATGCAACTCGTCTGAGAGCGAAAACCGAACAGGATTGTCGCCCCCGATTCGGAAGTCCAATCGGACAGGGCTAATGCTTGAGCTGGCGTCCGGAACAAGCGTATAAGGAATCGAAATCGTTTCGCTACCGTTCGGATCGACGTCCAAGGCGACCGTGGTTGGTTCGGCAAAGATGGAGGGTGCAACCATGGTGACACTTCCCGTAGCGATGGAAGCCAGCGGGTTGGAGAATTGAAGCTGGAGCTCTTGATTTCCCCCACGGAGTGGATCAATTTTGCGATCAACAATATTGACTCCTCGACGCCATTGAGCGACTCTTGGGTCGATGCCTTCTAAGATGACAGGCCACTTTCCAATCTCGATTCGCTGAACAGGACCAAAGCTGGTTTCGGTGTTTTTTACTTCCACAGTCCGTCCCCAAACATCATGCGCTTGAACCTTTTCACCGAGATAAAGTTCGGCGACAGAAGTTTGGTTTGCCCATGCGATGAGTCGGGCTTGATCTGCGGAAACGACGAGTCGATTGAAACCGAGTTCAGGAACAGGGATGCTACCAACGCAGCGCATACCGGCCAGGGCACCGGCTATTGACCGGAAGGGAACGAACATTTCCCGTGGGCCACCGGACTTGTCCAACAATCCAACATCACTGCTTGTAGGATCGGAAATCCATGCGGTCGTTTGCCCGACCATCGCGGTCGAGACGGCTAACATGCGAGCCGTCAGGTCTTGGACACGAACAGCCAATGAATATTTGCCCGTGTCGAGCGGCGAAATACTGAACCAGGGAGGGCGACCGTTTTTCTCCATCGGTTTGGAGGACGCTAGCCAGAGAGTCATTTCATCGTCGGTCAAGTCGTCTTGAGAATACAATTGCCAACGATCGATCCCTTGCGTTTTGGGGAGCGTGTGTTGCAAGTTGTGTGAGGCAATGAATTGTGTATCTTGGCCAAATCGTTTCGAAAGCTTAAGAATGGTATCGAGCGACTTGCTAAATCTTGGATTGGAAACGAAATCGGCTTCGTGGTCCCAACCGAGCTGAAACTCCACGAGCCTAACGCACATGGCCCTCATGACAGGTTCTAGTAAAGATTGAACCAATACCGGGTCCTCAAGTGCAGTTCCGGTTTCGTTGGATTCCATCCGCGGAAAATTTTCGCGAATGCTTTGTGGCGGGGATGCAATCACACCGACGCATTGAATACCGGATGTTTGGATTCTATCGATTCGTTCTGTGAATTCGCGTACGGAACTGGGACTCGAGTTGTCGAACCAGATTGGGATCTTGACTTTGCCCACGTGCGCCTCTCGCAAGGACTCGATCGTTTTGAATGTGTTGGCGAGAGACGGTGTCTGGCCATCCGTTTCCTTCATCGTCCAGCCAAACCGGATATCGGCCCCACCGGAACGTTCTTTGGTGAGGACGGCAAAATGTTCCATGAGTTCGATCGAACTCATGGAACCGTGTGCAAGGTTCGTCGAAATTTCGTAGTATCCTGGTTGCAAGTTGGGAATGACCCACTCGCAGTGTCCGTCCCAGTATTTGGGGCGTGTTGACGGGGATGAGTTCGATTTATTGGAAATGTATTTTTTGGCTTCGTTCTCCTCGCGGACCACCCGTTTGTTAGCGGAAAGAATTTCTGCTCCTGTGTGGTCGACCAGTTTCAAGGTCAACGACGGCTGATCGATGTTCATTCCCGTCGCGGTACAACGTACTGTCACGTTTTCGCCTTGTCGGTACGTCTGCGTTGTTTTGTCGACAAACAGCGTCAATCGGGGAGTGCGATGAACGCGGATCGCATCGAAGCCAAAATTCCCTTTGTACGCCTTATGGGTTTTGGGGGATACATTGAGAACCACTTGGACAAATCGCGTTCGTTCATCGGCCTCGTAGACCGCATTGGTGGTTACGGATTGCCAATCGTACTTGCCATTGTGTGGTTTTACGGCCGTCTCAAAGAGTAACTTATTGTTCGCATCTAAGAACATGAGTTTGATTCTAGCGGTAAAATCGGGCGAATCGGACTGGATCAAGGCGGACGCATAGTAGACCGAGTTGTTATCCACAGGCAAAATTGGGGACAGGAGTTCCGCCGAGCCTCCATCCATTTGAATACGCAAGTATGGATTGGCGATGGTACGTTCAAGCCAATGATCCACGGCGGCCGGCGTTTTCTCTGGGATTACTTGCCAAGGCATTTTCTTGTGTTCGTAGGCCAACCATAGCTGAGAGGCAAGTCGTTTGGTAACCTCCAAGTCCATCAACTCTTCGGACGACTTAGCGCTTTGCGCGATCGTAATGGGAATGAATCTTGGGAAGTTCTGACCCGTGGTGCGTTGCCATCCGTCTGGCCAGCCGTCCTTGCGTTTGTCTTCCGCGGCTCCGAAATTCCATTCCGCGATGGTTTCAGAAACGATGCGCTGGTCGGCAAGCGTAGACGTGCACCAGCAACCGGCTAGAATAAGCACGACAAAGGACGCTGCGGCATTTCGAGTCGCGGCTATCGCATTTAATAGAGGTTGCATCTTGCCGGGTTTGCGCGTTGGGGTTCAACTCACGGGACTAAAGCTACCGTTCAAACAAGCTTTGCACGCTGCGGCACGCATGGGTGCTGATGCGGTCGAGATCGATGCACGATTTGGATTAAAGCCATCCGAACTTGTCGGCACGGCATTGCGCCAAGTTCGAAAATTACTAGAAGATCTCAATTTGAGGGTTGCATCGGTCAGGTACCCAACCCGCAGGGGATATGAGTGCGAGGACGAATTGGATCGTCGAATTCAGGGGACGAAACAGGCGATGAAAATGGCGTATGACCTGGGCGCGAGCGTGGTCGTCAACCATGTCGGGCAAATTCCGGACTCTCCCGAAGAGCCGAATTGGCAAATTCTTAGAACCGTGCTCTCCGATTTAGGAAACTATAGCCAACGTGTCGGTGCCTTTCTCGCGTGTGAAACCGGGGCCGAACCACTGGAAAAACTTTCGTCTTTGATCGATTCGTTGCCGGATGGAAGCGTTGGCGTTACGCTTACTCCTGGCAATTTATTCGTTAATGGTTTCGACCTCAACGGTCTGCCGGGTATCGCCAAGCACGTCATGCTCGTGCATGCCAAAGATGGCGTGCCAGACCGTTCTCGAGGACGCGGAACCGAAGTACCCTTGGGACGTGGAATGGCCGAATTTCCAGAGATCATCGCCGTCCTGGAGGAGCATCATTTTTCGGGGTACTTTGTGGTGGAAAACGACAATCCAAGGAACCCAATCGACGAGATTGCCATGTCCGTTCAGTTTCTGAAAAACATTTAGTTAGTCAGGTGGGAATAAAAATGGTGAATAGGCTTCGAAATCCGATCGTGTTGGCCAGCGCAGTGGTACTCATGTTGGTGGGAATTGCGTATTACGATTCCGTTGTCGCGCAAGAAACACCCAAGTCTTTTGTCCCCAAGCCACCGATTCAAGAGTTCGAACAGTACTTATCCGGAACTGTTCTGACCGGGGTTTTTACGCTCGACGGGAAACCGCTTAATTCCCTCGAAGAGGAGCGTTACGAGATCAAAAGCGCTAAAAAAATTGAAGGTCAGGATTCCCTCTGGGAAATCGTGGCGCGAATCAAGTACGGCAAAAAAGACATCGAGGTTCCAGTCGAAATCAATGTGGAATGGGTTGGCAAAACGCCTGTGATGGTGATGGACTCCGTAACTATTCCTGGTATGGGGACGTTTTCGGCAAGGGTCGTTTTCCATGACAAAAAATACGCGGGGACTTGGAAACACGACGACGCGGGCGGACACTTGTTCGGACGTGTCGAAAAAATGCAAAAATAGAATGGTGGTTTAGGCCGCATTAGTGGCGATCTGAGGTTGCGATAGCTCCTTACATTTGGTTTGTATGCGTGAGTGCATGCATTGGTATTGTGGAAATA
>JBEBHM010000096.1:0-16539 GCA_040080875.1 Pirellula sp. | reverse complement strand
CGCCTTCGTCGCCTGCATTTGTACCTTGTCGGCAGCTTCTAACTTTTCTTGCAGTTTGTTGGCATCATTGCTTGCAGCTGTGCCGAGCCGAAGCAACTCCGCCAATCGTGTGGCGACTGCGGATGCTTCCAGTGGCCGCTCGGTGTGCAATCTCGGTCGCCAAACGCCTGACACCACCACCCAACTCATACGGTAGATCGTTAACGGATCGGCTGACAATTCGGCTAACGTCCCCAGCGCCGCGAGGAAGCCGAGTGGGTTGCTGCCGTCGAGCCCAGTCAATTCGAGTTCGTAGTTCATACGGCGTTCTGCTTCCGTAGTGCGGCCCGCTGTTTCCTGGCAGCTTTCTGGCTGCCCTCAGTCTTTCGTTGTTCGTCTTCGCTGCAACGGTGGTCGCAGAGGATGAAGATCGCCTCCAGCCAAGCGAGGCCCCACCAACCATATCGGCGAACGAGTCGCCAAAAGCGTTCGGCCACGCCACTGTCAAGGCGTTCCAGCGCCGTCGCTGATGACGCAACAACTGGCTGGCCCTCAATTTCGCCCTTCACGTTCAACGGATTCTCGTCGATGATGACGGGCGCGAACGGGCGGCAGTGGCCGTGATGAGACGCGATGAGGTGCAGCACGAGGTCCGGATCGGACGCTGCGTCTAAGACCACTCTCGCTTGTTCGAGCAATCGCACCGAGAGCAACTCGTGGCGTGCCCCATTGGGGTAGCCACTACGAATACGAGCCTGCTCGCGCGCAGAACGACTGGTCTGGCCTTCCGACTTCGCCAAGAGTTTCGGCGCGAGCCGCGCTTGCAACAGGTTGCCACCGCGCAACCAAGCTTGGAACCGCTGGTCCAGCTTGCCAAGATCGTGACACTTCGCAGCAAGTACGAAATCGCGCACGAATGCTTCCGCCAAGCCGCTACCGGCGGCGAACCGTTGCGCGAACTCGGCCACACCTTGGAGGTGTTCGGTCAGTTCGATTTCGTGCGATGCCGAAGAACTGTCGTCATCATTTACGAAGGTCTCATGAAGTTCGCCCATCTCATTGAAGCTCTGATCGCGTAAGACACGTCCCGGCCTGACGAGAATTACCCCAGGCAGCGATGTGATTTCTTGATTGGTTGCGTCACAGCTTGAATGGAGATAAACCTTCAGCCGCCGCGGATAAAATGCAATTGCTTCAATTACTTTTTGCAACCGTCTCGGCACTTGTTTGGCATCGAGCATATTGCGCAGCACACGCTTGAACTCGTCGGCTCCGTCGGAGGGGTCGTCTGACTTTATCAGTTCCAGCAATTCGGTCTTTGCATCGGAATCCGGCCAGTCACCGAACAACGTCGGATGTAGTCGCAACACGGCCGTGTTGCGAGTTGCGAAGTTCGTTTCATCGCCTCGGTCGATAACGGCTTCACGCGGAACATGACCGAAGAGATCCCACACATCTTCGTTGTCATCCTCCGCTCGCGATGTGTTTCTTCCGATGGGAACCGCAAGTACGAGCGTGTCGCCGGGACGCAATTGCTTTGTTGATTTGAGTGGCTTCGACTTCGAGTCATCGGGGCCACGCCAAATCAACGCATTAAGTGAGATACCTTCGTCGTCTTCGTCCTCTTGCAATTTCACCACCGTCTCGACATCTGAGAGCGTTTCCGACTTCGTGGCTTGATCGCGAAGCCAGTTGCGTGCAAGGTACAGCGGAACGGACAGGCATTCCGCAGTGCTCGGCGGACAGAGCGACAGCGCGTCGATCCAGTTCGATGCCCAATCGAGGGACGCATCGAGATCGGCACGCCAGCAAACTTGGATTTCTGGTGTTCTTTGTTTCGGTCCGTGGAGGAAGATGGCCGGATCGGGGTCGGGCATCGGAACGGGAGCCGTCTGAACCCAACAGTCAACATGAGCGGGAAGCATCACTGGCGCATCGGCGGACGGCATCTGCAACGTGGCGAGCAATTCAGAGCGTTCGCTTCCTGGTAGTGGCAGCACGTTCTCAAACTTGTCGATGCCGAAGTCCACAACGTCGTGGGACGCGATCTCCTTCAACCACTTCCAAGTAGTGGATAGTGACGAACCGTAAACCGCGTCGTCTTCCTTCGGCTCGACCTGATCGCCGCGAATGACGATGACCGCGCGGCTTTGAAACGGCTGGTCTGATTCGGTCTCGCGACCGGCTCGGTTGAGTCGCCCGAACCGCTGACGCAAAGCGTCGAGGCTCGCGCATTCAGTTACGAGCGCGTCGAAGTCGAGGTTCGCGCCGACTTCGAGACACTGCGTCGCCACAACGAAGACCGGATGGTCGAGCAATGGTCGCTCCGAATCGACACCAAACCACTTCAACAGTCCAAGAGTGGACGAATCGTCGATCTCGTCTTCAACATCACGACTGCTTGGAATGGCTGGGACACTTTTGATTGCGTTGCTGAAACGAGGCTGCCAAGTCTTGAGCAACTCATCACGGTCGATTCCGCGCATACGGCCCGTCAGCAAGATGGCATCGTACTTCTTCGTTCGCAGCAGTTCGTAAACCTGCTTTGCCGTCGCAACCCGGTTCACGATGATTCCGATGTGGCGGTGTTGGTCACTCACTTGGGCCACAGCCTGTTCGACGAGTGTCGCAACGAGCTTTGTGTTTGACTTGGCAGTTTCCTTTGTGGCTTCCACCAGTTTCGCAGGCTTCGACGTTTCGACGCGGCTCCGCAGCAGCTTCTGGTCGGGTTGCTTCAAGTCGCTTTCCCAATCATCGCGCGTTGGAAATACAGCATTGTCAGGAATCTCGGTCGGCGGAGTGGCCGACATTACGACGAAGTGAAACGGCGTCGCTAGCTTGTGAGCGGGATCACACCAATCCCGGTAACGGCGGACAGCTTGGGCCGTCTGATAGAACGGCTTCGCGCAGTGAGCCTCGTCAAGAATTACGATCGCATCGTTTGCCACCAGCCCCGCGTGAACGACGCGAGTTCCCGGACCCAGCCCGTAGCCACGAAACAGCAGTCGCGAACCGATCTGGTCCACAGTGCTGCAAATGATTGTCGGCTGGGTGGGCGTCTTGGCCCAAGTGTTGTCGCGATAGATGCCGCCTCGCAATTCGCCGCAGACGAGTGGCTTCGCATCGTCACCACCGGCGAGGCTTCGTAACCGTTCGGAGATGTCACCGAGTACGCCGCTTGTGGCATGGCGCAGCTTCGTCGCGATCTTCGCGGCTCGCGTGTGAGCTTCATCGACGATGATTCGTCGATCCACGACGAAGAAGATGCGGCGTGGAGCGGTTCGTTTTTCGTTCGGCCAATCGGCCTGACACGCCAGCGCAAACAGTGCGATGTCGATGCAGGCTGTCTTGCCGCTAGCCGTTGGCAGCGCGAGCGCCTGCGGCCAGTCGCCCGTTGCGACTTGATTAGCCAATCGTTGTTGCCAGCGAAACGGTCGGTAGCCGTGCAGTGCGTTAAAGAACTCAGCAAAGTCGTCGGAACTGAGCGTCGTCATGGTTGTTCATCTCCCTCGTCGCGCAGCGGACGACACAGGCCATAACCGAGATACCGCCCCGAACCCAGCAGCAGCGGTCCGCGTACCGGCTCGGCGAATGTGATCACGGCATGATGGTGGAAGCGAAGCGACTTGCGGAACTTCTCGGGCAGCGGCGGAAAGTCTCGCTTTGCATGACCGACACCGGCGAACGCCGAAACGTTCTGAAGCTCGATGCTCACCGGGCGGAAAGCGGGGCCGCCTGCGTTTTTCTCGATGACTCGTTCACATGCCAACGCCACGATGTCGGTAGCCTCTTCCAAGGACTCGGGAAACCGATCAAGCACGATGGGTGTGACCGTGGCCCAACGTCTTGCAGGGCCGAACCCGAGCACGGGTGTCTCACGCCAAGCATCAGTCCATGTGTCCGGCCGCAGTGCCTGCGGTCGTTCGGCGGAATCCCGGTCATCGAGTTGCAACGACCATGTGCCCACTTCGTCGAGATGAAGTGGAAGTTCGCGCGGCAACCCATCGTCGTCGAACAGCAGTGTTCCAATCGATTGCCGCTGTTCATCGGCTGGCACTTCACGCGGCAAGATTATCGCCACTCCGAGCAAATGTCCGTCGGCGTGTGCGCGCCCGATATGCGAGAGTGGGATCAAGGCGACATGCGTTCGTTCACTTTTTGCCCCGTCTGACCGCTTGCCGCTGAGCCATTCCGGAGCTGACGATCCATCCTTCGGCAGTAGCATTTCCCGCAGCTTCGCAGTGACTTGCAGCGTCGATTCCAACCCAAGCCGCCAACCATGCTCGTGCGGCAGGAACCGCAACACGATCAGGTCGGAGTCGAATACCGTTCGCCGTGTCGGCTCCGCATCGTGTGCCTTGAATTCTCGATAGCCCTTCCACAGTCCCGCTGTCGGTCGCTGCTGAGTCTCGAACCGTGATCGCAACGCTGCAAGTCGTCCATCACCCGAGACTCGCAAACGCAGCGTTCCCCGATCATCCGGTTGCAGAACACGGCGCAAGCCATTCGGTGGCACATAGGCTTGAACGTCGGTCGTCCCTTCATCGACCCACATCTGAACCAACGAGGCAGAGTGCCCAACATACGTCACCTTGCCGCACAACGAAGTCAACGCTTCGCGCTGCGCTGGCGTGGGGTTTACGGTCGGCCAGACAAGGAACACGGTATCGTCGTGAGGAATCGCGACGGGAAACGTGCGCGGCTGCCGCGACCGAAACTCGGGTAACACTGACAGCCCTCCCTTGATCTGATCGAGTGACGGTTCCTTTCCTGCTCTTAGTCGAGGCATCGAAGCGTCATTGACTGGAACGAAGGAAGTGACAATCGCACGCGGCATCGAATCCGATGCAATGACGTGTGGAGCCTCCTGCCCTTCGAGCCATTCCAACACGTTCCGCTCGGGGGCTTCTGAGTCGGTCTCGAAATGGGCGGCGGCGAGAGCCATGAAGACACGATCGGGATGCGGCGGCCATTCGGCTCGATTCCGGTCGGCCGGGTGCGTTGCCATCGCCCATCCGCAGAGGTACCGAATACCGATGGCGATCATTCGTCGCCCTCCCCGCCACTGGTTGCGAGAAGTTGGCTCTTCTTCACCAACTGCACGAGTGATGGCGACGGCTTCAGCACAAGTTCATCGTCCAACCAAGGCAACTTCGCCTTCTTCGCCGCATCGACCGCCCCCCGATAGAGTTCGATCGCGGCATCGCCAGACAACTTGAATGACGTTGGTTGTTCACTCGGCTTGCAAGGTTTGTCGAGCAGTTGCCAAAGAACTTCCGAAGTCGGGTGAAGTTGGCAACGCGACCGCAAGTCGCACCCACTCTCGCGAGTCAGTGTTGCGGCGCACAAACCCAGCGCTGCCAGAACAGTTCGCGCGGCGTCATCCCGCTTTGGATCAGACTTGCTTTCACCCGTCAACGGAAACCGCAGCCGTCGCAACGCAGGCAGTGAGAGTACTGTCGTCTGTAGAGCTTTCGTGATCGTAGCGCCTCCCGGATCAATGCCCGGCGGGATGTTCCCGTGATTTGCCTTTGAAGGCTTGGCGTCGTCTTGGTCCTTCTTCGAGTCATAAGGAATAAGTTCGCCCTTCTTCGTCAAAGCGAAGAGCGCGGGCTTCCCGCCAATTTTGACCGCGTCTTTTTCAAATGTGGTCATTTGGCCATCCTGCGTTCTGAAGACCGGTCCGGCCCCTTTGCGTATCTCTGCCGGATCAATTCGGCTGCTGGTCTTCACACCAACGACCGCGTGATAGCCAACCATCTCCGACACCATCGCTCGTGCGAACTTCGCCCCAAGACCACCCTTTGGTCCGGTTGAATCCCACATGCCGAATACGAGCGTCGTCGGGCAATAGTGGAACAAAGCCGTGGCATTTCGATTGTCAACGTTGTCCAGTTCCTTCCCAACCGATGAGACGCGGAACGGCTTCCCGTCGTGCAAACTGTCGCGTAACAGAGCGTCTGCAATCCTGTGCGGAGCTTCTAGGCTGGTGATCCGCAGCACCTTTGGCATCTCGTTCCCAGCGAAGTCCACCGTGATGACCGGAAGTGGAAAACGTTGCTTCACATCCTCGGACGCTCTCCCTCTTTCCCAAGCCTCCAGCAATGCCAACTCCATTCGATTCGCTTGTGACTGCACCGAGTCAATCAAGACACAGTCCACGGGCTGGTCGAACCCTGGCAACCGACGCTGCTCGACCGCGTACTTGCCACCTTCGTAGGTCGGCGGAAAAACCTTGTCACCTTCCCCGCCCGCTGGCTGGTACTCAGTGATGCTACGAAATGCCGCAGCATGGCCGCTGACGGCATCCTGAACATCCTTCAAAGTCAATTCACGCGCTGTGGACATCTTATCTCCTCAATAGTAATAGTCGAAGTTGGAATTGTAAATGTAATCGAACATTAAAACCTTGTGCGCATCGATGGGTTGTTCCGTGCCTGCCGTGTGCAAACTGTCACCCAAAGGATCTTGGCACCACATCGCAATGTGCACGTCCAAATGCTGTGATGGTGGCAACGATTTATTGATTCGATTTGTGATGGATTGTGCGACATCTCGCGTTTGTTCAACCAGCACGCGCATCGGCAAACACCAGACAAGTCGCCGAGGCCATGCGTCTAGCGCTAGATGCACGCGATGATATGTCCAAGCCGCTAACACACCTTCAGTCTTCCCCAGTCCGGTTGGAATCCGTATCAACCGAGAACGGAAGTTTGTACTTTCCGCCAAATCGGATTGCCATTGTCGCGGCTGAGCATGGTCCGAAACGGTCGAAAACCATTTATTAAAAGATGTCTGTTTCATAAAACCACCCTTACTCGTCGCAATTGAATTTAGCCAGATTATCAGATTCGTTTGACACGTTCGGTCACTCAGTCAACTATTATTTATTCTTTGCTAAGCTCTTTCCGCTTTCGTAGTCCCATCAGCTTCCACAAAACTTCCCCTTCATTGGCACCGGCAAACTTTCCAATTGAACTGAGGAACGCTTGCCGCAACTGCGGATCGCAAATCATGCGATCGACAGAAACTCCAGCGTGTTCGCGCCGAAACATATCCCAACTTTCAAGTAACGATTTCTTGTCCATAATTAGGTTCCCTATCGAGATGCTGTCCACAGATTTAACGACTCGTCATGTCCATCAAGAAAATGCTTGAACGAGAGCAGCGTCTCGCCTCAACATAGATTTCGCTCGTCGCAGCGTAACTCTCACATTTTCGTATGCGATGTTACGCAGCCGAGAGTATTCGCGAGGGCTTTGACCTTCCAAGCAGCAAGCCACAATTACATCGCGATAAGTTGCTGGCAATCGCGAGACGGCTGCGCGACAAGACTCAATTGCATCTTGTATCTCAAATTCGCTAGGAGCATCCGAAGAATTACTTCCAATGATTGACTCGTTCTCTCCAAGCGATAAGTGCCGTTTTCGGAACCGATGATTTTTGCGAAGTAAGTTTTTCGCTACGTTGCGAGCGGTTCCTGCAAGATAGGCATCGGTTGCACCCACAAAACGGGATTCCCTCCCTGGAAACAACATGCAAATCTCGTTTAGAAGTTCCAAGCGATCGATACGAAACTTCCTGGCAACATCCGCCAAGAAGTTTTTCTGCGACAGTGATAGGGGCAAATCGGCGTAATGGTCATTCGTTTTTGTCATTTGCTCCTCCAAGCGTCGAAATTCAACGAGTTCTTTTCCCGTACCTACTTTGACGCGCCGAACACTCACGTTGGGTCAAAGAAACTTGTTTTCTTGTAAATCTTGGGCGTTGATCCGCAAGCTGGTCGCTTGCGGCCTTATTGAAGTCTGAGCGTTGAGCAAGAGAGTTGCTCGCTGTCAGCAATTTTCCGCGATCGAAAGATCGCGGCCTCATTGAACTGGATTTGTGCCGATTTGGATGTTACCATAAAAGTGAACATTTATGCCGCATTACTTTTTCCTTTGGAATGAAGAAATCGAAGAATATTTGGCCCAGCACGGAGTGACTCCCGATGAGTTCGAAGAGGTTGTCTTAAACTCAAATGAACTACGGCAGAGTCGGTCGTCGGATCGGCCAATCGTCTTTGGGCCAACCTCCACGGGAAAGTTCTTGGCGTGCGTGTTCGAGTATTTGGATTCCGATACTGTCATTCCGGTAACAGCTTACGAAGTGGATGATGAAACCTAAACGCATTGCCAAACGAGTGAAACGAGAGTTGACGCAAGACGAACAGATCCGGCTCGATCGTGCGCGATTGGAAACAGAAGCGGGGCACGAGAAGATTCTTAGCGATGGACGAGTTGCCAAGCAGGCGTGGGCGGCGATGCGCTGCGACGTCGATCAAACGGTCGCAGCATTGAGAAGTGAGCGTGAACGACTCGGACTGTCGTTGGCAGATGTCGAAGCTCGCTGTGGACTGAAACGCTCAGCGCTGTCGCGGTTGGAAAAAGACAGGACGCATAATCCAACTTTTTTGACGCTCCAACGCTACGCCGCTGCGCTAGGGTTGATGTTGCGAACGTCTTTGTCGAAGAAACCTGCATGACGCCGCCACTTCGTAGCGTTTTGCGATTTTTCAAGAGTTGTAGATCACGTCGGACCACGTCTCCTCCCATATCACACATCACTCGCATCAATGGGGCTGACGCGTAAGTAGCCCATCGATTACAGGTGGACATGCGGCGGCAGCCTCCACGACTTCAGATTTGACAATGATCTTTGTCCAGTAATGATTCCAGCGGATGCACACCTAGCAATATCTTCGATCCCTGAAACGACCATTGTGTGCGAACCAGGCAAGTTACCCTATGTGCTCCGGGGTATTCCCGGCTCTTGGCAGCTAACCAACGAAATGATGGAACAGGTTTCGGTAGAAGAGGATGCCGCGTTGATGAAGGGTACGATGATTGATCCTGCCTGATATCAACGTTTGGCTCGCGCTGACCTTTAACCAACGACGCATATTTGGCTGCGTTTAGCATGGCAAGCGATTTCGAACTTGTGACCTTTGACAAGGGTTTTACCCAGTACAAGAATCTGCGGTTTACGCTTTTGTCGTGACGCATTTGCTCGGATGATCATACATTGCCCCCATCCGAGTTTAGGTTTTCGTCGATTCCCGTTTCGGAATCATCGCTGGCCGTTGCGTCGGCGCAACGAAGTAGGTTTTCTAGCCACGTGAGATACCAGTACGTGAATCAAACAGTTGATTGAACGGAACGAACAAGTCATCCTTACTCACAATTCCATCGATGCATCGCTTCCATCGATGCAACGCTGGTTATGCTGCCGAAACATCAACAAACCGTGAGTTAGCGGAGGATACGAAAGGCATCTCGTCTCTCCCCCCTCGCCAAGATTTGCCTACGGTGAAGCATTTTCGTCAGCGAAATCATTGGTATTCGCGACTAAGTACTGCACGGTCGCATCCGGCAGATGCGACCCACATGCGACCCACCGTGGGTCACTCTTGCCGAGAGTGACCTGGGGCTTGGAGTGGAGCCCAAGATAATTCACAGCGTTGGCGTTTCGAGGAGAGCAGTCGTGGGGGAGCGAAATCACAATGATGTAAGTAATACTGAGGGAATTGGTTTGGACTTTGGACTTTGGGTTTTAACCATTGACCCTCAACCCTCAACCCTCAACTCTCAACCCTCAACCTCCACCACTCAATAATGAAGATTAGTCGTATCGAACGATTCGGAGAATCGTGCAACTTGGCTGACTTGTAGCCGTTTTGCTCCGCAAAACGAGTTCGAACTTTATCTTTCCAAGTATCACAACATCTCGGTGGCTACTGGATCTTGGAAATGGATTGGCCAACAGATCGTGGGGGCTTTTTCATGTCCCCCATCGCAACCTCCACAGCGGACTTAAGAAGATCGATAACCTGTTCATTTCGATACTCGGCAGGCGATGCAATGGGGATGTGACGAATCAGCTTGCCTGTACCTATCAGCAATCCATTAGGATCCTCCAAGCGTGTACCTTGATTGAAACCCAAGTTCATGTGATTGGTGTAGATCGGTATCATGCAAAATGCATCTGAGAGTTTCTCTGAAAGCGAGAAGACGGTTGTCAACGCGTGCGTGTGGTACAAAATCTCATTACAGTCGGGATAGAGTTGAAGAACAAATTCTCGACAATCGCAGAAAAGTTCCACTAGCGCTCTCTCCTTGTACTCAAGGAGACTTTGAAAATCGACGTGCATCCTGCGAACTTTATTGCTTGGCCGTTTCATGGTTTGCCGGTTCCACCGTTCAGGTGCTCTCATTCAACACAGCCAGCAATCGTGAACCCATTCGTGGTCCATGCCAACTGGAAAGTCTTTGCCTGGTCTGCCGTACGCCCATAAAACCGTCGAGGATTCTATGAGCACGTCCAAGACGGCGCAGCATAGTAATGAGCATTTCCAAGCCAGCGTCTATGTGAACAAATAAATTTCGAATCGCGTGAGATCAATTTTCGATATCCCTCGCACTGATGAGTGAAGCCTACCACACGTAAATGAGGAATCACGACTCGAAGTGCTCCATCGCGAGCTAGCTAGTGTCTTCCTCATCGCAAATCGGTAACAGCTGCTTTAGCCTTTGCCGCCCGCCGCTTGCGAACCAAATAACCAGTCATCCCAACACTCAGGACGCATGCAAAGACAATCGACGACGGCTCAGGAACCGCTGTGATTTCGATCGAACCGTTCAGCGAAGAAATTGCTCCAAGACTTCCCACACCTGGACCAAAAAAACCAGCCGGGGTACCAGTGCCTGTCTGGAGCATAGAAGCGAGAGTCCCGTTGGTGGGAACTGTCGGTGCCGGCACTATGTTGATCCCATAGATGCCAGAAGTGGCGGTAATAGGAACGGTAAAGCTAAGATCAAACAATCTTTGAGGCGAATTGGTCATGTCTACGTTCGCATTAAAGTTGGCGATAAATCGTTTGTCCCAATTGGATGTAGCAGGTGAACCTGGCACTGCACTATTAAACGTTATCCCTCCCCCCAAAACTACTGGCGGCAGAACTGCCGTGATGCCGGCAAGAGATGGGAATCCATTCGAGTCAACTCCGGCACCAACTCCAAATGGCTGGAAATCGAAAGCTGCTTGAGCGCCAATCAAGTCGTATGCTGCCGCTTCAAAGGTCGAGCCTGTACCGGCGAAGTGACCGTAGATCGGTACAAGAACAGTTGAGCCAGCTGTCACCTGAATTGAGTTAAGCAACCCATTTCCGTTGCCAACTGTAAACACAAACTCAGCTCGGATCGCGCTACAGCACGTGACCCATGCAATCAGACATAACGATAGCTTACTCATTTTGAATACTCCTTTAGTGATACTGTTAATGATACTGTAACTGATATGTTAGGGCTTGAGAAGTCTGCTACCCGAGCGAGTTCTCATTAATGCAACGTCAAATACGTCGACAGATTCTCCCGACCCGTTGAGGTCTGCGAAAATCGTGTATGGCAGCTCGTGAATTGGAACGCCCATATCAACAGTCAATACTCCTGACTGAGCCGCTACAATGAACGGATTCTCAACGGAAACTATGACTGTTGTATTAGAATAGTCAACATTTGGTACGACTTGAACGGCCTTACCCGGCAAGACATGCATTCGGAAGCTGAAATCTCCACCTATTGCACCATTTCCGGATAATGTGGAAACATCGTTCGTCCATTCGCCATCCAGTGAATTGCCAGATACATCGCGAACCCCTCCGGACAGGACTTCCAAAATGATTGTGGATGCATCGAGTGAGCGGCTCAAGGTCAGCACGGCAACGTTGCTGCCATTGATATACTGTACGTTGTTTATCGTCGGAATAACAGCCGTCGAACCATCCGCCGTGATGCCCGCAATCGACGACGTCAATCGGAAATCGCCGACGTCCAGACTTGCGGAAACGTTTTCATTGAACTGAACCAAGATTTGGTTCATGTTCACCCAAGGCAGCGTGGCCGCTTGGCTGTTGTTGCCAGTTGGGACAACGTATCCGAAGGCGGTCGGATCCACGAATCCACCGTCAGCAAAATCCCTAAACACATCCGACCAAGCGGTGGAATTAACCCGTACCGAGGTAACGCGTGGACCTGTTTCATCCGATGAGTTCACATTAAACGAGATCTTGTTCGGAGTTGGATCTTCGACCACTCCTCCATTCAACACGCCCCCATCGTCCCGAACTTGGAAATCGAAGCTTGCATAACTAACTCCAAATCCATTGGTTGCAGGCGCGAACTTTAGGTTACCACCTGTGATGTCAGCCACTGCGATAATAGTGCCTGCAAGAACCGGGCCCCCACTCAGAGTCAGTGAGCCTGCAGTTGGTACCGTCGTTATCTTGACCGAATCAAGAATGTTTGCAGGAGTATCCAACGAATCGCTGAAGCCAAAGTCCGCAGCCGTGAGTACATAGTCGACCGGAGCCACATCCGGTGCTCTAGTCAACATGATCGTCTTGTCCGTGCCTGAGGGAGCATCGTTGACATTGGTTACCGTGACTGCCACCGTTCCCTCGTCTAATCCACCACGTCCATCCAGCAAGCGATACACGAAAGTATCCGTACCGGCAAAATTGGCACTCGGAGTGTAGATGAAGCTTCCATTGGCCAACAGGACAACCGAGCCATTGGACGGTGCCGTTTGCAATACGGTTGTCAAAGTATCATTGTCGGGATCCATGTCCGCGCCGCTGGTGTAAATGTTGGTAATGACGTTGCCCGACAATGTGCTACCCTCCAGTACCAATGGAACTGCAACGTTTGCCGGCACCCCATAAACGTCGTTCTTGGCATCCGGGGATCCGTTTGTACCAGCAATCAAGATAGAGACGGTTGCGGTGGATGATAGGAAACCATCCGTCATCGTGTACTCAAACGTTTGGGTGCCAGCAGTGCCGCTCGGTATGAAGTTAAAATTGGTTACTCCCGTTACGCTTGCAACTGACAGCGTTCCAAAACTCAGCGAAATGTTGTTTCCATTGGAAACTGGTGACCCGTTGACGTGAGTTATGCTGAGCGCTGGTCCATCGGCATCGATATCGTTCCCAAGGACTCCAATCGTTAGCAACGAATTCACGGAAGTCCCAAAGAAATCATTGACGGCTACTGGTGGATCGTTCGTATTTGAGATGGACGCGGATGCGACCGCAAACGCAGTTCCGCCATCGTCGTCTCTCAGTGTCAGAACAACCGAATAATTCGTAGTTGTAGCTGGATCGACGTCGGTATACGTGTGCGTTATCGGACCCGATCCACCAATCGGTATCGCAGTTGCAAGATTGATCGTCCCCGTCATGCTTGCCGCAAACTGGTACATCTCCGTCAATCCGTCTCCCCAGTTGACCATCATTTGAAAAGTGTCTTCGACGCCGGGGTCAACCATCGAACCGGCGATGGAAACCGGAACACCTGCCGAACCTGTGATCGGTGCTAAACCTGTGATCGATGGGACCAGATTGCTGACGAACACAAAACCCGGTGATACGGGAGCCGTAGCGCCCCCAACAACCTTTGCCGTAATCGAGTACACATCGGTACTTGAACCCGATGGATTGTCATCCTTGTAAACGTGCGTGAACGAGAATACTCCTGCGGTAATCATGGGAGCGGTCACCGTTTCGATTGTTATGCCATTTCCCCAGTTAACTTCGATATCAAAGGGTGTACCATATCCGCTATTGATGATAGTACCGGTCAACGTGACAGAACCACCCTCCACAACTCCGATTGGCCCCGCGAACAGATTGCCGATGACCGGCGAGATCAATACAAGTCCCCGGGTCGAGTCATCTGCATCGTCGTAGATCACTGTTGCGATGCTTGCAGAATTATTAAATACGTTTCCATAAGCAGGCGTATCGTTGAATAGACCTTGTACGCCTGGCAAGTTGTTCGGAGCGTTGTTCTTCAGAACTACCACGGCACCCTGGGTTGGACTTGCAGCGGTAGTGAACGCTACGAAGTTATTTCCACCCGTGCTAACTCCCAAGCCTGACGAAATCTCGGTTCCGCCCGGCAACTGACCCAAATCAGCCCTGCCAGCGTTTCGAATCAAAACTCCAATGTCTTGGTTCGCAAACATGTTTCCTTGCACCTTCGCGATGCCTCCGTCCACATCCACTCCGGTAACGACTCCATCGCCAAAGGTATTGTTGATGACCGACGCTAATGCTCCAGCCTCAACGCGAATTGCTGATTCGCCGATACCATTGGTATCGCTGATGAAAGGTACCTTTTCGTTCTCGAAGTTGTTACCCGATAGAGTGGCTTTGCCTCCGTTGTAAACCACGATTCCACGATGGAAATCGTCAAAAGTATTGGAATTCACGAATACCGTTGCAGTACCTGTTCGGATGGCAAGCGATTGAGTCGGGAAGACCACCGGGCTCGTTATTAATACTTCTGGAGCAAAGGTATTTTCACTAACAGTAACCGTGGCGTTCGGAGCACTGATATCAACACCTGCGCCTATGAATCGGTTGTTTCCGACGGTCGTCGGGCCTGCTGCAAATTGCACCAACAAGTCCCAGGCGAAACCTGTTGAAGTGTTCCCCAATGCAATTGTTGCTCCACCAATGGCCCCCTCGACTTGACCGAGATAGATTCCTCGTGTGAATGCAGAGACTCCTGCAGGGTCTCCGAGTTCAGGAGTGGCCAATACTTGGTTGCCCTGAACGGTGACCGTATTGAGAACGGGAGATCCCATTCCTATCAGTGCAATCCCCATGGATGTGGCCGGCAGGCTGCTTACCGGATCGAGATCGAAGTCTCCAACGTTCAGCCCGGTCGATTCAACAAAATTGTTCAACACTTGGAGATTATCAAAGCTTCCTCCGGTCAAATTGCTGATGTCATTGATGGCTCCGTACGATGCCGCGATGCCGCCCGAAGCATGAGCTCGGTCAACGATAACACGGAATCCGCCGAGCTTTACATTATCCGCTGTTACAGCCACAACCACATTGTTGAAACTACTGTCTGCAACTGGGTGAATGATTGATTCAGCAACACGAATACCTGACTGTGCGCTGATTCCGGAATTGGACCCGAGAACAGACACTCCCTTGTTGATCGTGATGTCCTCAAAATACGTGCCCGCTTCGACATTCACTGTTCCACCAACTGCGACCGCATCGATGCCTCGTTGGATCGAACCATCGCCCAAAAGTCCAGAATCGGTTTGATCGGTAATGAAGGCTTTGTTGACTTGAATATCGACAAAGCCCTTGTACGGACCAAACGTCAAGGCATGCGTTGGATTCAGTTTGTCCACATAGTGCAAAATGCGATCTTCCACTTGATACGCTTGTGCAAGCGTCAAGCTCGATGCCAATACGTCGGTAACACCTATCCGCCAACTCGTACCGGTTCCGTCCGCTCGCAAGAACGCGAAGCTGTTGTCCGGAGCGAATTCAATCTCGTGTGGCTGTGCACTTGTTGGAGCCAGACCGCGGAAAAGTGTGTTGCCTAAGTTCACGGTTTCGGGGGTCGCTAGGGTTCCGGTGCCTACAGCGTCAAAACGCAAGCTCGCCCCAAACGATCCCGTAATCTCCGATGTTGCTCCACCCAACTTAACATTGCTGAAGCTCAATGCATCGACATCTGCATAGCGTTGAATACCAATCATCTGATTGCGGTACTTGCCGCTGATATCCACGTTGTTCAAAACAATGGTGCCAGAGGGTAGTGTCCCCGTACCTGTTCCATCACCAACACCACGCAGTTGAATCGCCAAGCGTCCGCCAGTTCCGGCTCCTTCATTGCGGTTACCGACCATGGTCACGTTGGTCAAGTTGACTGCATTGTTGTACTCGAAGAAATTGACATCGCCCGTGCCACCCGTACCAGAAATGCCGTTATTGCTGAACGCCAGATTGCTCAAGCTGACACTGTCAACCGAGTCGCCCGTAACACTATTACCGAAGACCCCAACACCGTTGACACTAAACCCAGTGAAGCTTCCATTGTTGACTTGGAGGCTTGCAAAATCCGTAGCGCTGCCTACGAACACACCCGTTCCAGCCAAACCAGCCAAACCATCGAAATTGAAATTCGTTAGCTTGACGGTCTCGTCATCGCCAAAGCCTGTACCCGTCAATGTGACTAGATTGCCACCTGTGGCTGGAGTCAGGGTTGTTGTGGCTACTCCCAATCCATCGACTGCACCGATCACATCGACGTCTTTGCTGATCGTCAAGTTCTCAACGTACGTGCCCGCTTCGACATTGACTGTTCCGCCGACAGCAACTGCATCGATGCCTCGTTGGATCGAACCATCGCCCAAAAGTCCAGAATCGGTTTGATCGGTGATGAAGGCTTTGTTGACTTGAATATCGACAAAGCCCTTGTACGGACCAAACGTCAAGGCATGCGTTGGATTCAGTTTGTCCACGTAGTGCAATATGCGATCTTCCACTTGATACGCTTGTGCAAGCGTCAAGCTCGATGCCAAAACGTCGGTAACACCTATGCGCCAACTCGTACCGGTTCCGTCAGCACGCAAGAATGCAAAGCTATTGTCCGGGGCGAATTCAATCTCGTGAGGTTGTGCACTCGTTGCAGCCAAGCCACGGAACAACGT
>JBEBHM010000724.1:0-4413 GCA_040080875.1 Pirellula sp. | reverse complement strand
GTATTACGCATTGCTTATCCTTACCTTCTTGTTGCTTAGTTCAATCGTCGAGAGTCTCAGAGCCGACGACATGGGTGACTGGGAACACATGAAATCCATTCGCCCTCGGGGTTACGTCTGCGGCCAAGTCATCACGCCCCCAAAGCTTGACGGAAAACTAGACGAAGCAGCATGGCAGACGGCTCCCTGGACGGAAGATTTCGTAGACATCGAGGGTGACAAGAAACCAAATCCTCGGCAACGTACTCGAGTCAAAATGGTATGGGACCAGCAGTTCCTTTACATCGGAGCAGAACTGATGGAGGAACAGATTCAAGCGTCTCTGACTCAGCACGATGCGGTAATCTTTCACGATAACGATTTCGAATTGTTCCTCGATCCCGAGGGGGACAATCATGAATACTTTGAATTCGAAATGAACGCGCTCAATACGACTTGGGATTTGTATTTGCCCAAGCCCTACAAAGATGGCGGTGTTGCGGACAACGGCTGGGAGTTCCCCGGGTTGAAGTCCGCAGTTGATCACCAAGGCACGCTCAACAATCCGACGGACCGAGATAAATCCTGGACGCTCGAAATCGCGATCCCATGGTCGTGCTTCGAAAAACGAATCAGCTCGGCTTGTCCACCGATCGACGGAGACCAGTGGCGAATCAATTTCTCTCGAGTCGAATGGCAGTTTCAAGTAGTCGATGGCAAATACAGCAAAGTCCCCAATACTCGAGAGGACAACTGGGTTTGGTCTCCCCAAGGAATCATTGACATGCATCGTCCCGAACGCTGGGGGATCCTTGAGTTTACTAAATCGGAACCAGGCAAACAGGAACTCACCGACAAACAGCAACTTGCCGCGCGGGACGCGCTCATGGAAATCTACCATCGACAGCGCACCTATCATGGCCAACACAAACGCTGGGCGTCGTCGGTAGAAGAACTCGGTATTCGCCAGCCCAACTCACCGATGCGTGATGTGTCGATTCAGGCTCGTGACGTTGGCTTTCGAGCAACATTGCCAGTCATGAACGGAAAAACGAAGCAATTCTGGAATGTGCGACAAGACTCAAAGCTGTGGATGACGCTTCGATCGAACGATGCTACGTTACGGTCGAAGCCTGAAATCGAGAAAGCCCTTGAAAGTGCGGGGAGCAATCGCGAGCAACTTGAACTGGCTCTGGAACAGAGCCCGGCAGAGCATCTCGAAGCGATTGAGTTTCTGATCGCCAACATGCCCGAGCGTGACGCTAAATCGCTTTCGGCACGGTTCCTTCTCGACAATACGCGACTGGCATACGACGCTTGGAACGCAGCACTATGGAAACGTTCCATTCCCAACGAGATTTTCTTAAACAACGTCCTACCATATGCCAATATCAACGAACGACGTGATGAATGGAGAAAAAGTTTTCGCGAGCAATTTCTGCCGTTGATTGCCGATGCAAAGACCCCATCGCATGCGGCCGCGTTGCTCAATCAAAAACTGTTTCCGTTAGTCAAAGTCCGTTATTCCACGCAGCGCGCGAAAGCGGATCAAAGCCCGATAGAATCGATGAAATCTGGGCTTGCATCCTGCACGGGACTTTCGATCCTCTTGATTGACGCTTGCCGCGCTTGCGGTATCCCAGCTCGGTTTGTAGGCACTCCACTTTGGTCAGACAACAGCGGAAACCATTCTTGGGTCGAAGTTTGGGATGATGGCTGGCACTTTACAGGAGCTGCGGAGCCCAATGGCAATGAGCTTGACAAGGCGTGGTTTGTCGGGCGTGCATCGACGGCAGTTCGCGAAAACGACAGGAACGCAATCTATGCGGTTAGTTTCCTCCGCACG
Organism: Pirellula sp.; assembly: GCA_040080875.1. Taxonomy (GTDB): domain Bacteria; phylum Planctomycetota; class Planctomycetia; order Pirellulales; family Pirellulaceae; genus JBKCUI01. The sequence continues at coordinate 2,588 of JBEBHM010000724.1, read as the reverse complement.
CCGATCAGCTTTCCATTGGTCTGGGACAAATCCATCGACTATATCAAAGCGGTCAATGTGACGGATCGGTACACGCAACTCAACGTCAAGCCGCCTGCCGGCAAATCGCTTACGATGATTCGCGTGACGGATGCGGCAACAGGAAATCGAGTTGCTGCGCACATCAAGATTCTGGATACCAACAAAGTTGTCCAATTCGAAGGGCTCTCGAATGATGATCGATTCGACACCAATGATCATCTGTCGGTGTACCTCCCCACAGACCAACACTTCACTGCCCAAATCCAATACAAGAATGCTCAACTTGAGGAAAATTTTCGAGCGGAAAGTCGGACCAAGCCGATTCATTGGATTGTGCCTATGGCCCAAAGAGCCCCGGTTGTTCCAGAAACAAAACAAGCCACTTCCCATGACATAATCGACGTTCTGAAAACGTATCTCGCAAAAGACGCATCGGAAAGGATAGCCCCTGCGAACATTCCAGACTTTATACGTCCTATCGCGCGAGACCAAGCGGCGTCAGCGATGAAGCTACTCAGATTGGACCGTCTGGAACAAATCAAAGCGTCGCGCGCTCAGGAAATGGAATCGAGCGAACTTTGTATCGGAGAACTCAAGATGCCATTTGCTTTCAAAACGTTTGGGGATAAACCAAGTTCCGGTTGGAGTATGTACATCTCCATGCATGGAGGAGGCGGCGCTCCCACTCGAGTCAACAATCAGCAATGGGAAAACCAAAAAAAACTATATCAGCTTGAGGAAGGTATGTATGTGGCGCCGCGAGCGCCCACCGATACCTGGGATCTTTGGCACCAAAGCCACATCGATTTGTTCTTGGATCGCCTAATTGAGAATTTCGTCGCATTTCATGACGTCAATCCAAATCGCATCTACTTGCTCGGATACTCAGCTGGCGGGGATGGCGTCTATCAAGTGGCGCCTCGAATGGCGGACCGATTTGCCGCAGCGTCCATGATGGCTGGTCATCCTAACGAAACTTCGCCTCTCGGTTTACGTAACCTTCCGTTTGCCATTCACATGGGGGAAAACGACTCGGCTTACAACCGAAACAAAGTTGCGACAGAGTGGAGTACGAAATTGGCGGAACTAAGAAAACAGGATGCCGATGGATACGAACATGTGGTTAAACTCCATCAAGGAAAGGGGCATTGGATGGACCGACAGGATGCAGAAGCCATCGCATGGATGGCCCGATTTGATCGAATTCCGTACCCTGAGAGGATTGTTTGGAAGCAAGATGACGTCCGTGAATCTCGCTTCTACTGGCTTGCAGCAGACAAGGGCAAACTACCTGACCGAGCGCTAACGGTCGCCACGAGAAACAAACAAAAAATCGAGTTGGAATCTAGTGACTCCGATCGCATGCGGCTGCTGCTCAGCGACGCAATGATGGACTTGGATCTACCTGTGCAAGTCGCCTTTCAGAATAAGAATATCTTCGAGGGAATCGTGGCTCGCAACGTGGCCAACATCGCCCAGTCCCTTTCGGAACGCATCGATCTCGACAGCACTTATTGCGCACAGATCGAAGTGGATCTGACCAAGTTTCGATAGCCATTTCTTTGTTCCGTGGGTCGCTCTTGCCGAGTGCGACTGACAAGTGGGTCGCTCGTGGGTCGCTCTTGCCGAGCTTGCCGAGTGCGGCCATGAACTGAACACAAAGCTTGTGCGTTTTGACCAACGCCCATCGCCAGCTTAATCATGAGCCCCAACCTAGCCTCGTCAAAGTCTCTTAACAGTACAAGGTGACTTCCGGCAGAAGTCACCCACGGTCAGCGGAGGCCGTCTCGCTTTCTGATATTACACATTATTCGCTTAATTGAGCCTGAGGCGCTAGCGCGCTAGCCGATCGATCATAAAGCTCGGCTAGCGCCCTCAGGCTCATCACAAAGCCATCGAATGATTTGAGACGAGAGTGAGACGGCCTCAGCGCCGCAGTGGGTCGCACTTGTCGCACTTGGCAGCTGCGCCCCACTTCACTTGCCGTTGCGCTACGGCTTGTCTAACCAAGCAATCGCTTGCGGGATTCCAACGTCCATGATCGGTTGATAGTGACCTCCCGTTCGAAGTTCGACAAACTTCACTTCAGCGCCTTTAGATTTGAGCAACGATACAAAGGTCTTCGTGTTCGCAAATGGCTCATTGTCATCGTCTCGAGCGTGCACGATAAAAACCGGACAACGAAACACATCCACGTAGCTCGACGGCGAACCTGTTCGCAAATAATCACGTATCCCTGGAAAGTATCTCATTATTTTAGGTTCCTTTAACATGTCACCGTGTCGCATTCTCAAGTCGGTGACCGGAGCAAAGGCGATGCATTTGGATATCCTGTGATCTTTTGCAGCCAACAACAACGAAAGTGTCGCTGCCGAACTGTGACCTGACGAATAGATGCGTTTAGGATCTACTTTCGGAAACTTGGCAAGCACAAAATCAATTGCAGACTTTCCGTTGTTAACGCCTGCCTCGGATTTCACGAACTCCTCGTACGCCTTCTGCATGCTCGATAGAAGAACAGCCTCGTTCGACGGATCGATTTCTGGCATGAACCCATCTAGCCCAAA
>JBEBHM010000095.1:0-16563 GCA_040080875.1 Pirellula sp. | reverse complement strand
GGCTCACTACGATCAACTCCCCGCAAGTTTCGCGAACAAGCAAGTCTCGTTGACGTCCAATGAGACGGGGTTACCCATCAAACGACTGCAGCGTGAAGTCTTGCGAGAGCGCTTTGCTGAGATTACAGCCATGGACCGTTCGATTGGTCATTTACGAAAGCATCTTCAAAGCACTGGTCAGCGTTCCAATTCGCTTGTTTGGTACTGCGGGGACAACGGAACACCCCAAGAAGCGGTTGCGACAGTTCCTTTTCGAGCTCACAAAGGCTCCATCTACGAAGGTGGAATCCGAGTACCGGGAATCATAGAATGGCCATCCGTTATCGCTCGACCTCATGCGAGTGACGTCAATACGGTCACAAGCGATATTCTACCAACCCTTTGCGATTTGGTTGGTCAACCTCTTCCCAAGCGACCGCTTGATGGTGTCAGCTTGAAAACACTGATCGATGGCAGCATGAAACAACGACCAACCCCAATCGCTTTTTGGAACTATGGCGGCTCCAATTCCAGAGAGCGGCCTTACATCGATCCAGAATTGCAGAAAGGTACAACTCCGCTGGCAAAGCTCGCCAACGGAGGAGCCACACGTAATTTTCAGAATTTCCATCATCCTGAGATTCAAGACGTTGATTTCAATGGGTCTCGTGCGATCGTCGACAACCGTTATAAGCTGGTCATCGATGGTGGGAGTAAGACGGGCAAGGAACTATTCGACATTCGAAACGATCCTGGCGAGAAAAAGAACATCATCGAGTCCAACCGAGACGAAGCAACTCGTCTGGAGAAGCAACTGCACGAATGGCAAAAATCCGTTTTAAAGAGTCTCACGGGCGCGGACTATCATTGAGGTGCCACATGACCTGGTAGTCGAGTTGTTGATTGGTAAGAAGATGGAGGTAAGAAAATGGAAACAGGCAATGTTCGTACCCCGATTTTCTTACCAACCAATTGTGCCAGTCATGGTGCGATCATCTTGTGATGCACACCCATCCAGTATGGCAGCAAGAATGCAGTTCCATCTGCTAACTCGTGGCCCGTACCTGAATGATCAAGCCGCCATGGATCTTGGTTCCAGTGATTAATGTTTCTTTCATCAATTGGAATGACATACCCGCTGCGAAGATGTCCTTTTCCCCTCGAAGACACGATGTGACTTCCCAATGCTACCACGTCGAGTCGTTGGCTGTTTTCAAACGCCCACTGCCGCAAATCTAACGGGTATCGCTTTAAGGTGTCGTTGGCATCTGCAAGTGCCTTTTCTTTGACGGCAGTCTCCCTTTCGGAGCGTGCTTCCCATGATCGAGCGAAAATGAAGTTGAACAACGGGCAAGCTTCCGGCATTTCCTGTGCGAAATAGCGAGACATCGAACGCATGAACTGTCGCCGAATCATTGGATCATGCTCATAGGAAAATGCATTGTAGTAACACATAAATGCCATCTCGTCGTCCGATTGGTTTCCCGATCCAGGCCCATTTTGGAACTTGGGAGACAATAGGTTGGTGAAATAGTTGTGATCATACAGAAGCGATCGATAAGCCCTCTGATACTTCGCATCTCCAGTCACATGCGAGGCTACTAACAGATAGGACAGAATACTCAGAGAATTGAGCCCACGGCAGTCCGTCAGTCGATCCGTGTTAATTGCGTCGGGACCAAACTGCCCCCATCGGGTGGGAAGTCCATCGTGATCGACCAGGCTGAAGTTATTTTCGAGAAGGTGCGAGGTGACGCGGTCAACGACTTGCCGTACGAATCGCTTGTCTTCCTCGGTGTCTGCGACCAAATCGTGATACAGCGCATAAAAAAAGTAGTGTCCATCCAATTCGTCCGAGCTGGTATCCGTCTTCCAGTACCACTTGCCGTCCGCACTCGTTGGCCACCTTGGTGCGATCACTTTCCAGAGCGGGTCGGATTTCTGGCGTTGTTTGTCTTTCAAAGAACTGTCTTGGAGATTCGGATTACTACCTGTGACGGGAAGAATAGTCCTCGCTGGAAATCCGCGTGGCGCGGAATGGGTCCCGCCTTGCGTAACCTCGCTCAAGAACGCAACTGCTTGAAAAGCCAGCTTCGCGCGTTTCTTCGAGTTCTCGGACTTTGTTGCCGCATATTCAAAACACTGTGCTGCTCCGTACATGCTGGTCCATAGCCCATCATTATCACTATCGTGTTGACTCCACTCAGAAAAGTTACTCGGGTCTTTCAGCACAACCGAGTCTACGTATCCATATTCGGTTCGTTTGTGGTACTTGTCGATCGCTTCATGGAAAGCAGCCGCTTTGTTTTCCAGCGTCATTTTGCGCGATTCAATGCGTGAAAGGCCAGCGGAAGTTGCCAGCCAGCAATCGCCGTTGGATGCGACAGCCAACGATTTGATGTTGTCGTCCAGCAGCCATCTGCGCCCTTGGCGATATTCCCAACGCTGTCCGTCGAATCGAATCGCCCCCTTGGTTGTGCCAAACCAAACGTCCGTGACGCCGGACCCCGCACTTAGACATGTGAAGTCGTTCCATGGGATGCCATCCTGATGCCCCCAGAGCCTCCAATCACTACTCGCACGACATCCGCATCCTTGGGGAGACGCGAACCATAGTGAACCTGTTGAGTCGTATGCCACTCCTCGAACATCACGGAGTGCCCATCCACCTCTTCCATCGGATGGAATCACTGCGGAGGCTTCGCTATGTCCGGCACTCAGCGTCACCAGCCCTCCCATCGCAGCCAGAGCAATTTCTCCACCATGAAAAGCGATCTGCCGAATCGCAGGTCCGTTCACAAGAATTCGATTCACCGATTCCACCGGTGTGAGTTCACCGTTGTTCATCGTCATGAGCCCTTGGTCAGTCCCAACGTATGCCTGCTCCTCGATGACAGCGATGCATCGAGCGCGAAAGGACTGGGGTATCTGAGCCATTTGCTTTGCGGAGTCCCCTGGCTTGATTGCCATTACCGTTTCCCTTTCAACAAACCAAAGTCGATTGGCCGCAAATGTTAAACCCATGATGGGGGAGGAAGACGTGTAGAGCGTTTTCCATTTTCCATCGACATAGGACGCAATACCTGCGTCCGTTGCCACAAATAGAGAATCCTCGTGGAGAGCAACACCTGAAATGTTGTTCGAAGCAAGTCCGCTTTCCATCTGGTAAGGGACATGCACTTGCTGTCGGAACTCCTGTGCCTCAATCCGAGATTCGTCATTGAGCAAGCGGCAAAGCAGCGATAGGCACATCACCAAAACAGTGACTCCACCAAACGAACGGCCCTGGAACATCATGGGCAAACTCCTATATGCTATGGATCTCAGACTTATTACGCCGTGTAGTTTCCAGGTAGACATCATCTTCAATGTCAGGCATTCCGGCAACAAACACTTTAGCCAATGTTGGTTGACCGGATGGAGTCATCCAGCAATTCGATGCCGACAGCCATTGTTCGATCTGCTTTGGCGACCGTCACACGAATGCGGTTGCCTACAGCGAGATCCGAAGCCTGGCATGCTTGACCAGCGCGAATGTATGTAGCGTCAGTGGCAAGCGTATGCGAGACCAAGCGTCCATCGCGGTTCTTCAAGGAGAACCTACTGCCATCTAGGCTGGCAATAACCCCATCGACGGTTTGCATCGATGGTTCCCAAGTACGCTCCGGTGGGCGATTCGGATTAACCGAGGCGCTGTTTTTTCTGGCTTCATCAAATTTAGACACAGTAGGACTTCCTGAGAGCGATGGGGTATTGGGCATCGATCACAACATGGGCCGAAAACCGTGGGCTAGCGCCCTGCGGCTAATCAGCCGGAACGCGCTAGCGTCCGGTTCAGCCCGACTTACGATCGATGCCGGGTATTGTGCCGATCACATTACTTGATATGAGTCAACGCGACCGCATCGAGCATAGGCCAAATCACCAATTTAACAAGCCACAACGCTTCCTGCATCGAAAGAATAAAAACCTCGCGACTGCAAATACGTTGTGTTTTGGCAGGTCGATGATGATGATTGGTCCGCCAAGTTTGATCGAAATGATCGCATAGATTTTTGGGAACTTCCCGGAGCTATCAGTGTACCACTTATTTGATGGAAATGCATCATTTGGCTACTGTCTCGGAGAGGAAGGATCAATTTGTTAGTCGGTGCCATTTATCTTGAAAGCTCTTTCGAGATAACAACTCCTTGTTGATCAATCCGGTTGGACAGCGTTGTTGACTCAAGTCGACCATGGCTTGGCAAGCGCAACGACCAATGTCTCGAAACAACTCGTTGGTCCAGGCGATCGAATGTGGTGCCAAGATCACATTTTCCAAGGTGGACCATCGGGGCGGAGCGATGATGGGTTCGTTTGAAAAACAGTCGAGCGCGGCCCCTGCAATCCTTCGATCCGACAGGGCCGCGAAAAGCGCGTCTTCGTCGACGATCCCACCGCGGGCTGTGTTGATCAAATACGCGGTTGGTTTCATCAGGGACAGTTCGCGTTCCCCCAACAGGTTGCGAGTACTCTCATTGAGCGGACAGTGCAACGATACAAAGTCGGCCTGAGACAACAGTTCATCGAGGCTTGCATTGACCGCTCCCGCCGCTTCGATGCGATCGGGTGAAACGAAAGGATCGAAAACCAGTGCAGGCTTCATGCGAAAACTGGAAAGCAATTCAACGACGGATTGACCAATTCCGCCAAAGCCGATGACTCCTAACGTTCGATCGCGAAGCTCGCTTCCCATGTAACGGTTGCGCGCATCCCATTGGCCTGTTCGCACGAGCGAATCTTTGAGCAGGACGTGATGATTCAGGGCTAGCATCCAACCTACTGTCGCTTCCGCAACCGAATAATCGACCGCACCAGATGTGATGAATAAAGCCACATCGTTGGCACTGCAGGCTGCCACATCGACGCTGTCAAATCCTACTCCAAAACGCACGATGGCCAAAAGATCATGACTTGAGGAAAGGCTACGTGATGTCACTCGCGGTGATAAAACGATCACTCCGTTGGCACCGACCAATTGCTCAGGTTCGATCTCGGCACAATGGGATATGAATCTATCCATCGCAATGCCTGATTGTGACTTCAATACATCCAAGCCGATATCGCGATAGTTTAGATCTCCAACCGCATTATAAAAATCGGCTGTCAAGCTTACATGAAAGGGATTTGATGGGTTCATAGCTATCGGTCGCCATCCTTGGATGCGTTGCGTTCATCACGCGCGATGTGCTCAAGTATTGGGCCGGCTCGCTCGGTCATTAAAGACGTTCGCATCAAAGGGTTGCAACCCACCGTTTCTAAAGAAGCGCGCAAGGACCTGATGAGCATTCCTGTATCCGTACCAAGCCCGATCATCCGAAAGCCTTGCTCGCGGCGCAACAAAAGATTTTCATTGTTGGTGGCCAATAGTCCACATGTCTTGCCAGCGCTTCGCAATGTATCCTTCATCCGAAGGATCTTGTCCGCAACCCCGGGGCCTTCCCATTGGCCACGGTATCCTGCAGTTGACGAAAAATCTGCCGGTCCAAAAAAGAATAATTCGGAGCCATCAACTTGACTCATCGATTCAACATGATTCATAGCTTGCACGGTTTCGATAATAGGCACCACTAAAACGTGCTCGTTCGCTTCAGCAGTATGTTCGACCAAACACTGCCCCCAACTGGTTGCGCGCTCAGCCCCAATACCACGAACGCCCTCAAGAGGATAGCGGGAAAAACGTATGGCCTGTTCGAGCTGCTGTGCCGTTTCGATCCAAGGCACAACGACGCCGTCCGCGCCTATATCAAGCGCGCGTTTGATCAACCCACCATTCAATTCGGCAACGCGAACAAGGGCCACCGTGTTGCTCCGGACCGTGGCACGCAGATGTTCGACAATCTCTTTCCAATCGAGGTGCCCATGTTCGGCATCGATCACGACCCAGTCCAGTCCCAGGGCGACCGCGATCTCGGTAATGCTGGGCGATTCAAGCGTAATCCAAAGCCCATATACCGGTTCATCGACACGGCATTTAGATCGCAGCCGTTGGATCGCTTCTGTTTTCATCGTATGCTCTGCGTAAACGTTCCGCTTGGAAAACGGATTTCTCTGAATCCGTGTTGATCAGCAGTGAACAGCTTAAGGGGGCGACTGGAGTATGTCGAGATACTGAAAATCCTCGGTGGGCTAGTGGCTGCATGAGAATTCGAAAAAATCGATTTCAACGATAAGAAGCTTCCACGAGTATTCGACGCCACAAAAGTGTAAACTACACCTCAACGCCTCGTTGCCTTATCAAGGAAATTCAAAATGCCATTTTCAAAATGGACCTTTGTGTTCAATGCATTGGTTGGCCTGACGATGACCGCTTTCTCTACAGCGGCCGAACCCATTTCGTTGCGGGCTGGGCCCGTTACGCTGATCTTTGATGCGGAAAACGTTTTTACACGTTACATTCGGGTCGGATCTCACGAAATTCTGCGTGGTATCAATGCACCCATTCGCGACCAGAATTGGTCGACCGTTGCGCCCAAATTGTCGAACCTCAATGTAGTAAATGGTGGCGACAATTTTCGAGTGACGTTCGACGCGCGTTGTGCAAAAGGCGACGTCGACTTCCGATGGCATGGCTCGATCGTGGGAAACGCCAAGGGCGTGATCGAGTTCACATTCGATGGCGAGGCAAATTCGACTTTCAAACGCAATCGGATCGGCTTTTGCATCCTCCATGGCCCTACGGTTGCAGGAAAGCCCTGGACGATCGAGACGGTTGATGGAAATGCTTCTGAGGGACAATTTCCCGACTTCATCTCGCCCCACCAACCCGCCAAGAACCTACGTGCCATTACGCACGAAGTTGCGCCGGGCATACGGGCTCGCGTAGAATTCGCCGGCGATGTCTTTGAAATGGAAGACCAACGCAACTGGACGGACGCTTCCTTCAAGACCTACTGTACCCCCCTCGACATTCCCTATCCAGTCGAAGTTGTCCAAGGTACAAAAGTCTCTCAAAAGGTGAAAATTAGTCTCGCAGGTGATGTTGCAGTCGCCGCTGAGCAGAAGATATCCACGGGCGATTCCGAGCCAATACTAACGCTCAACAAACGCGAATCAACACTTCCGAAACTTGGCCTGCAAGTGTCCGGAGAAGTAGACGACTTGACGGACTTAGAACTGCAACGCATCAAAGCCCTTCGGCTCGATCACCTGCGTGTCGATCTGGCTCTTTCCAAGGAGTCGATGATCAAAGATCTGCGTCGTGCCACTCGGCAAGCCAAAGCTCTCGGGGTTTCCCTACACATCGGGCTCAATGTTGGTGAGTCTCCGGACTTTAAAATCCTATTGGATGAGCTGAAAATGCTACAACCGCCGGTAGCATGTTGGCTCGTAACAGGCGGCGGGACTGGTTTGCAGCGAGCGCGTGAGCAACTCATGCAAGTCTTGGGCAAGTCAAAGCTAGGTATTACGTGGACGACTAACTTCGTAGATCTCAACCGCGCTCGACCGGCAGACAAGTCGATTGACGCAGTCGGCTTTGCCATCAACCCTCAGATCCACGCATTCGATGATGCTTCGATGGTGGAGACACTCCCAATCCACGCCGACGTTGTCAACAGTGCAAGGCAGTTTGCCGGAAATCGATCGTTGGTCATCGGACCGATAACACTTGCCCCACAACTCGTCGACGGCGTAGATCCTCCTGGCGGGCCACCCCCCGGCCCTTTTCCGACTTTCGTGGATGTTCGGCAAGGAACATCGTTTCCCGCAGCGTGGACGCTTGGCAGCCTGAAATATCTTGCCGAGGCGGGCGCTTACAGCGCCACATATTTTGAAACGGTTGGTTGGAACGGAGTTATGGATATCGAGGACACCGCATCGAGACCTGCGGGCTGGCCATCACAATCTGGCAAGGTGTATCCGGTTTATGACTTGCTGAAAGAAATGGGTGAATTCGCGGGCGGGAGTGTACGGCAGATCGATTCCTCGGATACGCTCGCAGCGGTTGGTTTGGCGTTATGCAAGCCCGGCCGAATGCGATTGCTCGTCGCCAACTTAAAGGCCGAGCCACAGAATATTGCGATTCGAGGGTTGAGTAGTAAAACCGTGGCCGTTCAATTGCTAGGCGCAAGCAATATGAACATGCTTCCGGAGCTTCACGTCAACCTGCCCCCCTACGGAATTGCGAGGATCGATCAAACTGACTGAATCAAAAATGAGAGCCACCCACTGGGTCGCCAACGCATGGGCGTGCAGTTATCAACTCATATAAAATGAACCCGAGGCTAAAGACATCCGAATCAGGCGAGAGCAAGTCGAGCCGCCCTTCGCCTTGCTCGTGGCTCATGTAAGCTGGCGTGCCGTTGGCCGTTCCGAGCATCGTTGGCTCGCTGCCAGTTGCTGATGCAGCATGCAAGACTGATTCGTCGATGGAGGTCAAGCTGCGTTGAATCAATCGTGGAACTGTTGTCCGCGCGGTTCGAACAGAGTGGTCGTTATCGACGAATGAGTCTCGACTGAAGTTCCGATTTCTTGGATTTGAGCATGTCAACAGAAAGTCGCGTTAAGTCGTCTAAGCTGGTTGGTTCCAAACCAAGTAGCTCTTCAATCATCATGATCTGCCCCGCAAGCACGCCAATGTCGACTCCCTGTGTGATCCCCTGTGTGATCCCCTGTGTGATCCCCTGTGTGATCCCCTGTGTGATCCCCTGTGTGATCCCCTGTGTGATCCCCTGTGCAATGATCTCTTGATATGCCTTCGTCTGTTCGAGAGGGGTTAGTTGGCCAAGTACCATTTTCGAAATCTCGTCTTTGGAAAACTGTGGAAACCGCTGCATCACCCAATCCAAGAAAATCTTGTTCAGGATGTCACGAGCGGACTGAGGCATCGCCGTTGACTGAAGAGTAGTATAACATGCCGGAAGAGTCTGGCGAAGCAATTCCTCACTCGATTCAATGATGGGCTCGAACAACGCCAGCAATGGATGACTGACCGATTGTGTCTTTAGTTTCTGGAACAACTCCTCAAGATACACGGATCGAATGATGGATTCCCACGGACTGGTTTTCGGGTCCAACTCTCCGCTAGCAAAGATGATTGTTCCATGGATCGTGCAGCCTGGATACTGATTCTGTAAGGACGCCATCGTAATGACGATTCGATTGTAGATTTCCATATCTCGGTAAAACTGCCATTCGATAAACTCAACATGTTTCCTATCGTGAAGGACCAGAAGTCCGTCGGCTTCTTTTTCAATGGACTTGACGGTCATCGAAACGTAGCTGCATCGAAAGGGCGGGGCGATCTGAAGCAACTCGGCCAAGAGCCAAGGCGCCGCCTGAAAAATCTCAAAGAGTTGCTTGTCCGTTCTCATTCAAGGCATTGTATCCGAACGAACTATTGATTAGCTGCTCGAACTCAAGTTTCGAGCATGGTACAAATAGACATTCCGTGATCCTTCCATTCTCAGAGGCATGCGGCATGGGTGTACCATTTGAGCGCCGTATCAGCCGAGGCCGAATCCTTTTCGATATTTCTTTCGAATCAGCTCTTCTGCTTCAGACGCGTTGGTGGCCTTCATCGAGATAGCATCCCATTCAATCTTTTTACCGAGCCGAATCGGAAGCACACCCACCAACAGCGATTCCGTGAAAGGTGCCGAATACCAAAATCCTGCTTTCGCGTCTTCGGGTTTATTAGCGATACAAGCATCGACCCATTCCTGTCGGTGCCCAACACTTCGAGGTATGGTCGGTTTGGGTGGTACGAAGTTGAGCATCTTCGATTCAGGAACCAAACGTGGTGCGCCCGACCAGCCGCCGCAGAGAATCACTCCTTTGGACCCGACGAAATAGATGCCGTTGTCATCCAGCTTTTGATCCGAATCCGATCCTGGCGGTAACGGCGGTTTCTTGCCCCCGTCATACCAAATCACTTTGATCGGTCCATGCTTGCCTTTGGCTTCGAAATGCCATTGGACGATACTCCACTCCGGGAAAGTATCGGGATTGGTGGGGCTCGTTTCCGCTTCGACCGACTTGGGCGAACCGAGATCCAAGGCGTACCATGCCGGGTCAGCATTATGGACCATCATGTCGCCCACAGCCCCACATCCGAAATCGTAAAAGCCTCGCCATTGTTTCGGTGCATAGTTGGAATGGTATGCTCGATCAGCAGCAGGACCTAGCCACAAGTTCCAGTCGAGCGTTTCGGGAACAGGTTGCGTCTCCGATGGACGCGGCTTGCCTTGAGTCTGCCAGAACTTGCCTGGCCGATCCGACCAAGTGTGTACTTCGGTCACTTGTCCGATGACTCCAGCATCGATCCACTCTTTCGTCTGTCGCAAACCTTCGCCACCGTGACCTGCATTTCCCATTTGCGTAACGGCTTTTGTTTCTGCCGCGACGCGTTTTAGGAGTCTCGCTTCTTCGATCGTATGCGTCAGCGGCTTCTCGCAATAAACGTGCTTGCCCATCCGCATCGCTGCAAGTGCAATCGGAGCATGCCAATGATCGGGAGTCCCGATCATGACTGCATCAATCCCCTTAACCTTTTCGAGCATGGCCCGATAGTCTTGAAAGAAAGGACGGTCCGGAAATTCCTTTGCCATTCTGGCTTCATGTGCGCGTTGGACATCGCACAGCGCGACGATGTTGACATTTGGCAGTTTCGCTAGATCGCGAGTCACACCGCCACCTTGCCCGCCGATTCCGATACCGGCAATGTTGAGCTTATCCGAAGGGGCCAATAGACCGGCACTTCCGCAAACGTGCCGTGGTAAAATTGAAAAAGCAACGCTCGCACCCGCTGACGTTGCCATGAATTCGCGACGATTTTTTGAGCTCATAGAGTCCTTCTTTCAAATCAAATTCAGTACATTGCCGAGACTTCTGCGCCACGTCTTTCGGGGGTTGCAGCGACGCTGGGACCTGATCATAAGGAATTAGAATCGTTCCGACGACACGTTGTGGCCTTTCGTCAATCAAAAGGCGGAAGATTTAGCTTGCGAATTTCGTGCAGTGGCATGAATAAGTGCAGCGGATCATCAAGCAATGGCCGAAAACCGTACTTGAGATAGAACTGGTTGGCTGCCTCGTCGATAGCGTCCACTTCGATCGCGCAGATGCCGATTTGCTCGGCGATCGGCATGGCTCGACGCATCGCGTCCACCAGTAGAAACGCTCCTAGACCTTGCCCCTGAACGGTCGAGTCAACTGCCAGACGTCCCAGCAAAATCACAGGGACGTCGAGTCGAGGCAGTCCTTTGGCATCCGCGGGAGAAAGTGAGTCGAATTGGACTCGGTGTGTTGAGAGAGCATAGTAGCCGAGAACCATTGAGAGTCCCGGTTGGGTCGCGACGTAGGTCCGGGAAAGGTCCTTCTTATCGAATTGCCCTGCTCTCTCTTTGAACCATTCGTTAAGGCTGCTCTGGCCGCAATCAAAAACCGATCGATCATGACTTTGGTTTAACCGCTGGACATCCCATGCCCTCATCGGTCTATCTGTTTCTTATAGCGATTGGCGGCCGCAGTCAGAGCCTTGTTGGGCTTTGTGGATTCGTCGTCCAGCATGGCCACAAACCGCTTACGATCTCTTTCCGAAAGCTGCGTGGAATTCTGTTCCCGGATCACTTGTCGAGCTGCCTGTATCAATGTCGAAACAGCGAAATCGCTGACCGTCTGCCCCAACTGCGCGGCTGCTTCCTCAATCGTTCGCTTGATCTCAGGTGCTAGACGAAAATTGAGCCGAGCTTCTTGTTTGGTTCCCGACATGAGAGTTCCTTGACAAACAGTTAGGTGGCAAATTGCCACAATTGTACGTCCAATTGCCACTCGATTCAAGAACCATGTTCAGAAATTGTTGACTATCGTAGCCCAATGTCTCGACACAGTTGTCACTAGGTTACAAAAATTTTCGCACCAAGCAATGAAAACACGGTACCGATGCGGAATTCTTGAGTTCGGCCTCCGTTACCTATAGGATGTACGCTTCGCTTTGTTCGCATTGCGTCTTGTTCGCGTTGCGCTTTGGTCGCAATGCAATGGACGAGCGAGGATTTTTGGTTGCTGTTGGTCATATGGTGACGCCGTTTATTATGACGAGGGAACATCATGTTGAATCTGCTCAACAAGTGGCTGAAACCGATTAGAGTTTCAGCATTGTTTATGACACTTTTCGGCGATCGCCAGTACAAACAAGCTCGTTCCCAGGCTCCTGCCGCTCCTGCCTGGGAACGAACTGTCTTGGAGGCTCGGCCTCCTGCTTCGATGAATTCAACGTTGATTAGGCCGGCGGAGCCTGCAATGCATCTGGTTCCCAGGCAGAGCCTGGGAACCAGATGCTGGCGATCAGCGAGAAGTGTCTTGTTTATCGTCCTTACATTCTCAGTTGGACAAACTACATCGTTTGGCCAGTCGGCTCAAAGCACTGTTCAAGGCAATGGCAATAGCAAGCCAATCACCCCTGAGCTGGTAAAGGCGATCCGGGAGAGTGATGCTGGACGCATTAGCGAGCTTCTCCGGTCCGGTGTTGATGTGAACGCACGCGATGCGCTAGGCAACACGCCGTTGATCCTCGCTGCCACTTACTCCCAGCCAGATGTGGTTGCACTCCTTCTCAAGAATAAGGCGGACGTGAATGCCGCTAACCATGCAGACGCGACGGCACTTATTCGCGCCGCCACAGAAGCCGAAAAAGTGCAACTGCTGTTGGCGGCCGGCGCCAAGGTCGCGGCGCGCACCAAGAAGCCTGGCAATACACCGCTCATCTTAGCCTCGCGTCGGAATGGGAATTCGACAGCGGTCAGACTGCTGCTGGACAACGGTGCCGATCCGAACGAGCGGAATGCTGCAGGCATTAGCGCCATCCTCACCGCCGCAGCCAGCGGCGATCTAGAAAGCGTTCGACTTTTGCTCGCCAAGAACGTAGATGTCAACGCTGAACCACCGACCGAACCTTACTACTTGAAAGCTGTTGACAGCGGAATGCGAACGCCACTGATGTGGGCCGCATATCGCAACGATTTGCCTTTGATGCGGCTGCTCCTGGAGCACAAGGCCGATGTGAACAAGGGGACGCAGTTTGGAACACCACTGTCCCATGCTGCTTGGCACGATAGTTTTGAGGCGGCCCAACTTCTATTGGACAAAGGAGCGGTCACTGATACACGTGACTTTGCCGAGTTTACACCGTTGCACTGGGCTGCCGGGACCGATTCTCCCAATGCTCGGCTCGTGCAGTTACTGCTGGATAAAAAGGCGGACGTGAATGCCGCGGGCGGTTCCACGATCGGCGCGTTTGTCGGCGTGACTCAAACACCTCTACTGATCGCCCAGCGGCGCGGACCGACGGCGATCGTCAAGACGCTCCAGGACGCCGGCGCCAAAGTGGAGGCGACCATACCTGCCGTGGTGACACAAAAACGTCACCTCCCAAATCAGGTGGACGCGGGCCTCATCACCGCGTCCGTGGAGCAGGCGGTGGCCGGATTGCAGACCGCAGCCACGGTCTCGATGAACTCGTTTAAGAATCACGTTACTGGACAGAATTGCGTGTCTTGTCATCAACAGAATCTGCCGATGGTTGCTGTCGGCATTGCCCGCACTCGTTCCCTGCGCATCGACACGGCTGCGGCTGAGGAACAAATCAAAGCGCTGATCCCATACAACGAGGCGTTCGACGAGAATCGTGGCCAACCAGTCTTTCATCCGGAACCAGCCCATGGCTACGGCTATGAAGCGCAAGCGTTGCTTCATGAAAAAGTTCCTGCTGGCGACTCCGGCATGGACGCCATGGTTCACCATCTCATCGTCATTCAGGAATCCGACGGCCGGTGGAACGTTAATCTTCCGCGTCCGCCGATTCAATCCAGTGACGTCAGCGCGACTGCCCTCGCATTGCTAGCAGTCAAGGAGTTCGGTTGGCCGGGCCGAAAGAACGAGTTTGATGCCTCCGTTGATCGCGCGCGCAAATGGTTATGGACCATTCAAGCGAAGACCAACGAGGATGCGATCTACCAAATGCTCGGATTGCACTGGGCGGGCGAGCCGTTAGCAAGACTCAAGCATTTGGCGGATGCCTTGGTGGCACAGCAACGAGATGACGGTGGCTGGGGACAACTACCGACGCTCCCAAGTGATGCTTATGCCACAGGCCAAGCCCTATATGCTCTTCACTTGGCTGGTGGTCACTCGGTGACTTCAACACCGTGGCAAGCCGGGATACGTTTTCTGCTTGAAACCCAGCGAGACGACGGCACGTGGTACACTCCGCGTAGAGCGTTTCCATTCCAACCGACCATGTCTAGCGGCTTTCCGCACGGCCGCGATTCCTGGCTGTCCGGCGCTGCCACCAGTTGGGCCGTCATCGCACTGACTCATGCAATACCGCCAGGCACGGCTTCTCCGACGTTTCCGCCGGGCACAAGCACAGTGGCACTACCCACAATCGTCGCCAAGGCGCAGCCAAAGGACGTTGTTCACAACACGGAAAAGATCGACTTCGTCCGCCAGATCAAGCCGCTTTTGGAACGATCCTGCCTGACCTGTCACGGCCCGGATAACGCCGAAAGCAATTATCGCGTCGATAACTCGGAAGCGATTTTCAAGGGAGGCGATTCTGGTGAAGCCGCGATCGTCGTCGGCAAAAGCGATAAAAGCCCGCTGATTGCAAACGTTAGTGGCCTGATACCTGGCATGGAAATGCCACCTATGGCCAAACGACAGAGTATTCCTGCGCTCACCAAAGAGGAACTGCAACTCTTGAGGGCCTGGGTCGATCAAGGCGCCGTTTGGCCAGACGATTTGGTACTAACTCGGTAAACGCCGTGAGAACGTTGGCGTGGCACTGTGCGCATGACAGTAAAATACTTCTTGTAAATGAAGTTACCCGCATCCTGTCCGAAATCGAATCTGGCGACGATGGCATGGGCGTGATCTATTTGGCCTCGCAAAAGGTACCCGTTAGGGGCAACGTCGCCTTGAAAGTCATCAAGGCTGGCATGGACACCGAGCAAGTCGTGGCACGCTTCGAAGCCGAGCGGCAAGCCATGGCCATGATGAATCATCACAACATCGCCAAAGGACTCGACGCGGGTGCGACCGACGCAGGCCGACCCTATTTCGTCATGGAACTCGGCCATGAAAGGCGTTCGTGGGCCTCGTGCCCAATGAACGCAACAGGTTTGGTGCCCTAAAGGTGAATTCGAGAAACAATCCCGCCCAGCAAAGATGGTTTGTCCCCAAGCGTCCGTCTCACCCGCAAGACGAGATTGCGGGAATCGCAAGCCGAAGGCAGACGGCACGGCGGAACGTGACTGCTACCCTTGTCTGCGGTCTCTCTTCCAGAAAACATGCAAAAGATTATTCGGATTGATTCGTTCCGATCGCCACAAATGTGTGACGTTGTGACACGCACATAATCTGCACACACTCATTGGATGAAAATCTTCAGTGGATTTCCACACTCTCTGGGCATCGGCGCGGGCCCTTGGGTCGCATTGCTTTACCGCTTTCTCAATCCGTTGAAGAATGCGAAAAATGGTAGTGCCAAACTTGCTCGCATTGTCCGCGAAAGTCACACCCGCGTTTGTTCGATTGGGCGAGCACCTCAAAACGTAAGGAATAGTCCAACGTCGCAGCCTCCAACTTGGTTGCTCATTTTCTAGACGATAGATGCCGATCACCCTAATGGCAAGGCGGAAGCCACCCTTCATTGTAGAGAGAAAAGTTAGATTGAAAGGTTGATCAGGGATGTTCAAAAGAATTTATGCGAGCTTGCTCGCGTCGAGTGTTGCGATTGGAGTGCCTGCGTACGCAAACGACGATCGTTATTCAGACGATCAGAGTTCAACTCCAAGCTCAATGTCGGTACCGATGATTCCCTCTCACGCCGAACAACCCGCCTGTCAATCGTGTTCCAACGGATTGGCAAATGAATCCAGTTGGAAGCTGACAGGTTGTGATTCAAATGCAGCCTGCGATTCGATGGGTGGATGCAAAACTCTAGGGAGCGGTCTTCTCGGCTATGGATTGATCAAATCTAGCGAACGCTGCTACGACGACTTCATCAGTCCGATGACCAATCCAACCTACTTCGAGGATCCGCGGCAACTCAGTGAAGTGCGATTTATTTTCATCAACCATGAACTGCCCGTGATTCTGGGAAATCCGGCAGGTCGCATTCAGCTGTACGCTGCTCAAATTCGTGTGCGATTGACCGAGAAGCTATCTCTGATTGCAGTCAAGGATGGATATGTCGTGTCTCAAAGTCCTTTGTTGGACTGAAATACAGTTTGTATCGCGATGCGCAAGCTGGACAACTCCTTTCGATTGGAGCACGGTTCGAAGTGCCAACGGGAATGTCGAGAACACTGCAAGGAAATGGCGACGGAGTGCTCGACGTCTTCATGTCAGGTGGAGCTCGCATCGGTCAAAGCGCTCACTGGATTACAGGTACTGGTCTCATTCTCCCAATGGATAGCCAAGAAGAAAACCAAATCTGGTACTGGTCGAATCACCTCGACAAGAAATTGGGAGGTTCCAATTTCTATGCCTTGACCGAATTGAATTGGTATAACTACCTCAAGAGCGGCAGCGCTTTTGGAG
>JBEBHM010000723.1:0-4429 GCA_040080875.1 Pirellula sp. | reverse complement strand
GTGTCAGCCCCTCCGCTCGTTGACGTAGCCGCGTATCTCCGAGACGCGGGGCTGCGCGTCCGCCGTTGATGTAGCCGCGTATCTCCGAGACGCGGGGCTGCGCGTCCGCCTTGGAAATGCGGACCGACATGTGGACCGACATGCGGACCTACATGCGGACCTACGTCGACTTTTGTTTTTCCGGAAATATGCGGGCAAAACACATCGGTGAATGATTCCTTTTGCCAAATAAGAATAAACTGTTCGCTGCTCAGCAAATTCGGCGGCGAAGTTCACGATAAACCAACGGCGAGACAAGGACATTTGGAATAGTTGATGCGAATCCCCAAAATTTCATTAACGGTCAAGATCTTCATCGGTTTGTTTTTGGGCATCCTGATCGGATGGCTCCTTCCGACGTGGGGACTTGCGGCGAGACCGCTTTCCAACTTGTTTCTGAATCTGATTAAGTCGATTATTGCTCCTTTGATTTTCGCCACGTTGGTCGTTGGAATCTCAGGTACCGGAGATATGAAGCAGGTCGGTCGAATCGGTGCCAAAGCATTTTTGTATTTCGAAATCGTAACCACGCTGGCGCTCTTCATTGGTTTGTTCGCTGTCAACATAACGCAACCAGGCCGGGGGCTCAGTCTGGAAGGCGTAGAAAAGGCTGAGAACAAAGCGGTTTTTTCAGACAGCGCTAAAGCTATGTCGCAGGAAGCGATCGAGGCAGCTGCAAAAGCGGACCAGCTCCTGGCAAATGGAAACACTGCGGAAGCCGTCAAGGAGACGTCGTTGGCTGCATCGCGAGCTGGAAATGCAGCACAAGCGTTGGCAAAAGGGTTAACCTCGTCCGAACCTCCCGCAAAACCACAGTCGTTCGGGGACATCATCGCGCACTTGTCGCCCACCTCCATCATCAAAGCCATGGCCGAGGGGGATGTCCTTCAGATTGTCGTTTTCTCTGTCCTCTTTGCATTGGCCGTGACCAGCATCGGTAAGGAAAAAAGCGAACCCGTGGTGAGATGGTGTGAGTCGTTGGCCGACATCATGTTTCGATTCACAGAATTCGTTATGAAGTTTGCGCCGATTGGTGTCGGGGCCGCTATGGCGTATACCGTCAGTCACAGCGGATTGGACGTGCTGTGGAACCTCGGCATGTTGGTGGGCACTCTCTACGTGGCTTTGATTGTCTTTTGCCTTACGGTCCTACTTCCGGTCGCATTGCTCTTCAAGGTCCCGCTCAAGGACTTTTATAACGCTGTCAAGACACCTGCCACGATTGCCTTTGTGACCACGTCGAGCGAGTCGGCTTTGCCTTTGGCCATGGAGAATCTTGTAAAACTTGGCTGCCCAAAGCGGATCGTGGGGTTCGTTTTGCCGACCGGATATTCGTTCAACTTGGACGGTACCACGCTATACTTGGCGGTCGCTTCGATTTTTGTTGCACAAGCTGCGGGTGTTCAACTTGATTGGACGCAGCAGATCACCATGATGCTAACCCTCATGCTCACCTCCAAGGGAGTTGCCGGTGTTCCGCGTGCATCGCTCGTGATTCTGCTCGGTACGCTGGCGTCCTTTCACCTGCCCGTCGAAGGAGTGATTCTAATCTTGGGCGTCGATGAACTGATGGATATGGCTCGAACGGCGGTCAACGTTGTCGGCAATTGCCTTGCAACGGTAGTGATTACCAAATGGGAAGGGGTGTTCCGCAATGATGAGTGGAAAGCAGAGTTGGAAGAAATCGGGGCAGGCGAGGAGTAAAGTCGCAGCGTCGCTCCGCGACGCGAAGCGTGTAGCCGCGTCGCTCCGCGACGCGAGTCGTGTAGCACGTCTGGATGACAGGCCCAACTTGCTCCCAGTCGCAAATAACGACGCCCACCTTTTGCTACAGCGCGGAGTGGCGTTGAGTCTACCATTACAAAACGCCCAACCGGTTTTGCGGAGCAAAACCGCCACTTGTTGCGCTGTAGTACTATTTAGTCGCGAATCGCGACGCTCCCAGGCGTGAATAACACCTTGCATACAGTCTTAGATAATGCCTCGTCCCCAGTCTCGCGTTCCGTCGCGGAGCGACGGGACGACATGGTGAGCAAGCTGCATGCATGGTCCTATTGGGCTGTTGTAGCGAGCATTTGCCTGTTTCCGATCTTAGTCTACCAGGCGATGGGACTGCGCATTGGTTCCGCATCCGCGCACGCGTGGCTCCCCGAGGGGCGCGCGGAGCGCATTCGATACGAGGAGTTTTTGAAGGCGTTTGGCTCGGACCAGTATTTGATCGTGTCCTGGGATGAGTGCCGACTTGAGGACTCGCGTGTAGCTGATTTTGCTTCGCAGTTGTTTGCTTTAGACAACCATCCAAACAGCCTGATCGATTCACTGCACACAACCCAAGACATCCTGCAAACTCTGACCGAACGTCCTCTATCTCTCCCAGTCGAGGCGGCGGTCAAGCGGCTCGCGGGATCCATGATGGGCGCCGACGGAACGGCTGCCGTGTTTATTCGATTCACGCGCGAAGGCGTATCTCGACAGAAAGACTCGATCGAGTTGACTCGCAAGGCAGCGGAGCACGTGCCTGGCTTGGGCAAGGACAAAATTCGCATGGTAGGTTCCGTGTACGAAGCCTACGCTGTAGATGACGCTGCGGAAATGAGTCTGCGAACATTGGTGCTACCGTCGAGTATCTTGGGTGTTGTCTTGGCTTGGTTGTGTTTGCGTAGTGCGCGCTCCGCTGCAGCCGTACTCATCATTGCAGGGATGGGACAACTGTTGGCAGTCGCGTTCGTTTCCGTAACCGGTGGCGAGTTTAGTGCCGTCTTGATCGTGCTCCCGACGTTGGTCTTTATGCTGACACTTTCCGCGGCCGTGCACTTCATGAACTACTACGCTGACGTGTCGCATTCGTACCGCGATCGATTGGGGGCAAGGGCGGTTCTACTGGGCCTCAAACCGAGCGTTCTCGCAACCCTGACCACTTCCTTTGGAATGGCTGCGCTCGCCACCAGCCAACTCGCACCCGTACGCACGTTTGGCTTGTATTCCGCCACGACCTTGTGTTTGGCAACCGTGTTCTTGGTGCTCGTTTTTCCACGGCTCGCGGATTGGTTTTGTAGTTCTCAATTCGGTGCACGAGCGATTGCTGGAGCGGACGAATGCGATGACTCGAATCCTAACGCAATCGATGCGCGCCCGGTCGCAGCCTGGGCAACCAACTACACGGCTTGGGTTCAGAGAAACGCTTGGCAGATTTCAGCAGGCGGTCTGGCTTTGATTTTGTTTAGCATCTATGGACTATTGCACCTTAAATCCTCGACCAAATTTGATGACATGTTTCCAAAAGAAAGCTCGACCGTGCGAGACATGGCTTGGATTGAGGCACACTTGGGTCCTATCGCTTCGGTGGAGATCTTGATGAAATTCCCATCGGAGCCAGGTGACGACGCGTACCATCAAATCGAATGGGTCGATCGCGTCGTCAGACACCTGCGCGAACAGCCAGAAATCGGCGGAGTCGTCGCGGCCACCACGTTCTTGCCGCAGCTTCCCTCGGGTGGACGAGTTCGCGACGTTGTTAAACGCGGGGTGTTTCGATCGGCCATCCTCAATGAGTTGGACTCGATCAAGAAACAAGGGTTTCTCGCCGAGTCGGATGGACAACGGATTTGGCGAGTGACGGCCAAAGTGTCGGCTCTTTCCAAACTTAATTATGGTCAGTTGACAGACAGAGCTCGCAAAGCGGTGTCGCAAGTCCAGCAGAACAACGTAGGAATTAACGATCCTGCGTTGCATGGAGTGGGGCTGCCTTTTCGTGCCGAATACACGGGACTGTCACCCATCATGCACGACACGCAGCTAGCGTTGCTGGACGATCTTGGCTCCAGTTTCACTACGGCCTTTCTGCTGATCACCCCTGTGATGATCCTGATTGCTCGCAGCATACGGGCAGGGCTACTCATCATGATCCCGAATGTTTTGCCGGAGACGCTGGTCTTTGGAGGGATGGCATGGTTGGGATACTCGATTGATATTGCTGGCATCTTAACCGCAAGTGTCGCCATGGGGATCGCAGTCAACGACACGCTTCACTTTGTGAATTGGTACACGCATCGCCTATCGCTGGGGGACACTCGCCAGCAAGCCGTCGCCGATACGTTTTTCAATTGCGCAAGAGCCATGTTGCACACGATGCTGATCAGCTGTTGTTCGATGTTGCCATTTATGTTCTCTGAATTTCTTCCAACCCGACAATTCGCCATGCTGATGATCGCCATGCTGAGCAGTTCTATCCTTGGTGATTTGGTGCTGCTGCCAGCCCTATTGCTCAGCCCGCTAGGGAAGCTGAAGAACGCCACCACCGAATCTTGCTCGGTGGAGCGAAGACTGGTCAGCTAGGGAAGCGCCGACGACCAAATAATCCACTTCAGCGTCGTTCAACGCGACCAACATG
>JBEBHM010000722.1:0-4436 GCA_040080875.1 Pirellula sp. | reverse complement strand
TCTAACGCCTTCACGTCCCACATGCCCTTGGGTCCTGTCGCCCAGTCGCTAAGCGATTTCGGGTCCGGCTTCGAGGAACGCTTGACCTGACCTCGCATAGAAACCGCGACCAATCCACCGCCGGGAAGAGTTGTGAGAGAAGTAACCCAATCGTTAAGTTTTGCGATTTCCGTTGACTCGCTTTCGTTCGCAATTCTTTTGACCGTTCCATCAGCCCCACCTACCCAAATCAATTGGCCGTCTCCGCTATACACGACCGTCCATAACGGTTTGTCGCCAAGCGAAACTTCTTTGATCGCTTCGAGCGATGGCCATTTGACTATTTGGAGTTTTCCAGAGCCGGTCGCGACGGCCAGTTTGTCACCTGTTGGGTTGAAAGCCAACGACATGATTTGACCACTCCCAAGGTCTCGATTCGTAGTACTCTTTCCTTCGGCAACGGACCAAGCAAAGAGAGTGCCAGCTTCATTGCCCGCTGCGATCGTTTTCGAGTCTGGGCCAAATGCCAGTGCGCGAGTCCATCTTGCAAACGCTTTCTCAAATCGCTTGGGTTCACCACCTGCGATCGGTGTTACGGCAAGATTGCCGTGGAAATCCGTGGACGCTATCGTCGACTTGTCCGGGCTAGCCGCGATAGCCCAGACTGCGGCGGGATGCGAATACAGTTCTTTGGCATCATCCGGGTTCTCGCTCGAAAATCTGACGACCGAGCCTTCTCGATGCGGCATGCTCGTTGCCAACGATGCAAACATAGTTCCTTCGTTACCTGCAGCCAGACTCGTCACCCACCGATCATGCCATATCCATTCCTTTTCTTCGGCGTACCCTAACGATGCAAACGAAATGCAAACCGTCCATAAAGCGATGAAACAGAATCGTTGAAAGACAGGCGAACTTTGCATGATGTGGATCAATCTCCTGGGTGAGTCACGGTCGAGGATAGAGCAACCAACCTTGGCAGGCTTGGTCTCTCATTGTCTTTCGATCTGAGGGATTTCGCAACTGCGGGCTACAGAGTTTCCGAAATATGCGACAAAATCCACTTTCGCCAACCACCATTCCAATCGATGGCTTCCACGAGCATAAAAACTAACAATCCAAAGTTTTTAGGCGATCCCCCCCTTTTTCATTGCATTGGAATTGAGGGACAGAATGCAATCCGGGCTGCATCAAAACTCCTCGCTTGCTCTAGCTTTGTGCGTTCGCGAGTTGTTCGGCGACCCACGCTTGGTCGTCCTTGGGTACCATTGGACGCGGCGAACCGGTATAGATGTAGTCGGCGTAGCCTGCTGCGTCGTAAAGTTCGTGAATCAACTTTTGCAAATCGATCACTGCGTCTGGATCTTCGCGATTTAGCGGAATAGGGATGCGAGGCAGTGTTTCTCGAAGCCCGATCGGCCAGAGGTCGACGTTGGGACGAAGGTGCCTCCGGCAAACCATGACGCAGTAGTCGCAGGCCGCCAGCCCTAGGGTGGGCATACGATTGTACCCTCGCAGCAAATCGATCTCGACATAGTTCACATTGCTGGAGATGAGCACATGCCGCTTCGAGAGATACTGGATACGATCTGGTCCTTCGGCCTTGTTGGTAGGACTCAACAGTTCGATCACAGTCACAAGATCGCGGTACTGGGCATCTCGGATTTCAATGAAGGGCTCTTCGATTCGGTCGACTGCAGGCAAAACGATCCCCTGCGATTTTGGCAAATCGGAAGCGAGAACTGCAGTGGCCGTTATCGACGGTTTTCCCGAGTCCATCACCATCACGTCCGGACGTCCCAGCAACCGACGCGAATCGGAATCCAGTTCATGCAAATAGACATTGTCGTCGATCTTGGTAATGTACTTGGGGCGAATCTGTGGCGTTAAAGCACTGCGAATCGCTGTGATTAGACCTTGATGAAAATCATGCCATACATCGATCTGTTCTAGATAGGGGTTCATACCAGGAAACGGGGACGGCATGGATGGCTCCAGAGTTGTGCAATGAGTTACGTTATTGTCGTTCCGTGGATTGGCAAACGTCAAGGGTAAACGACGGAAACCAACATCGATTAGGCGAGCAGCAATTAATAATGTACTAAACACCTAGAACGTGGGTCGATCCTGTAGGGCCTGCCGGGTGCGACATTCGTTGGACAAAACGTCAATCGGCTAGAAGCCTCATCGGGACAGTCGCACTCGGCAAGAGCGACCCACGAAGCAGATTGATGGCGTTCTCCAACGTGCAGCGATAGAATCCACATTCAGCTTAAATCAAACTTGACTGAGCTTGAAACTATGTGCCTATTCGTATCCCCACTGCAACGTATGCCATGTCGACCGCAACGGAACTTCCAAATGTTGTCACGTATTTTCGCTGGGCTACTTATGTCTTTGTTAGCACTCAAGGTTGTTGCTCAGGATCAAAACTTGAACGATGTTCCGATTGTCTGGGCGGTACCCGCGATGATCGAGGGACCTCCGGCGGCAGGTCAGCGAGTTCGAGCGGTGACGAGCGGATGGGAAAAAACCCAGGTCCAGCATGCGACCTATCTGCCTACCAACTGGGTTCGCGAAAAGAAATGGCCTGTCATCGTGGAGTACCCTGGGAACGGAGGCTATGCGAATCAACGAGGGGATCAATGCGATGGGTCTGTGACGAGTTGCATGCTTGGATATGGGATATCGGGTGGGACTGATTTCATTTGGGTGTCGTTGCCGTTCGTTTCGAAAGATGGGACAAACGAGACCAAGTGGTGGGGTGATATCGAGCAAACCAAACGCTACTGTAGAGAAACGGTTCTTGAAGTCTGCGAACGATTGGGCGGAGACTCTTCACGCGTAGTCCTCAGCGGGTTTTCGCGAGGTGCAATCGCTTGCAGTTACGTTGGGCTGCATGACGAATCCATGGCCAAGCTTTGGTGTGGATTGCTTTGCCATAGTCATGTTGAGGGTGAGTTTCGTCATCCTGCACCCGACTACTTTGCTTGGCCTGATAGAATGCAACGCCTGGGCAAAAAGCCAATGTTTGTGTCGCACGAGTTAAGTGTTTTGGCCATTCAATCCGCTTTCCAGAGAGCCAAGATCGGAGGCAACATTACTTTCGCACCACTTCCCTATGCGAATCACTCAGCTCGCTGGGCGCTATGCGATGTACCTCTCCGACACCAAGCCCGTGAATGGTTGCTCCGTGTAACAGAAAATGCAGAAACAACTGCTCCCTAAGCCGCACATGGTGAGGGGATAAAAAAAGCACCGAGCGTTCAACGCTCGGTGCTCAAACATCAAATGTTCGTCGTAATTCGGAAACGATTAGCGTTTCTTGGAGACTCGTCGATATCCTATGGAAATGGCTGCAATCGACAATCCAAGCAAAGCCAAGCTACTAGGTTCTGGTACCGATGTAATCAAGTTCGCACGAACCTCGCCACCCCCAACAGTGGATGTGTGGATATTGAAGTAGGTTCGGTTGCTTTTCATAGCGGTGATGAAGGCATCGCTTACTGTTGCCGTGGTCCCGCCGTTGTTGGTAAAGAAGTTAGTATTGTAAACCGATTGCAGATTCAAATCGAGTGTTTGATCGTACGTACCACTGGTAACTCCAAGCGGAAAACTGGGAAGGCTCGTATTCCCAACTGCAATCCCGGCGTTCGCACCTGGACTTGCTGTCGCGTGGATGTGAGATTGTGTCACGGTTCCGGTTAAACCGCTAAATGTGGCTTGCAACCGAAGGGTCTTTGCAACATCGTCGAGAGTTGCAATTGCGGTTCCAGTTCCTACGGACGCATTGGGGGGGTTTTCGTTGAGTGCGGAAAACGTTCCGTTAAAAACGATGATAGCGCCCAGTGAATACGACTGAATCGCACAAAAACATGACATTAAGGAAAGAACGAATCGAATCGGAAATCGCATAAAAAACCTCATAGTGGATGAATCGAGAAGATCTACGCCGGAAAACTTATGTGATTCTGGAAATTGTCGCAAGTAAATGGCACGAAAAACTTACCCAGAAAGCAATATGGTTGGTTGATTTTCACAACAGGCGACTCGATTCCTATGCGAGCGTGCGCAATTCTTCTCGCTTGGAACGGAAACCGTCAAGGTTTTCGAGGGGTTGTCGAGGGGTTGTCGCAACGCTGGAATGTGTTCCGCTACGGCAGAATTGCCCACCAACATTTAGGAAATTCACGTTTTCTGACGCTTGCTTACGAATTCCAAGGAGTCAACGGGGAGGATTCTCGATCAATCATTAGATCGCATAAACTCGTGTTGGGGGTCGCGGTCTGCGATATCGAGGACTCGCCAGTACCCTTGCTCGCGCTCGAGCTCTAATTGCACCCAACGAGCGATCTTGCCTTTCAGCTCACGATAGTATCCCTCGACCTCGGCTTCCGCGATCACGTTCATCTTGGCCGTCGCTTTGATCACCCCTTGTTCGTTCACGATGTCAACTC
>JBEBHM010000721.1:0-4451 GCA_040080875.1 Pirellula sp. | reverse complement strand
TTCCGTGAGTTCTGAATTCTTGCGAATTCCGCTACGGTAGATTCTTTTCTGCCGCTCGACTAAGACTCATTTTTGAGCGGTTCGAGTCGTAGTTGCTTCGACGGAACTGAGCAAGGCCTTGGCTTTGTTGACCGTTTCCTGAAACTCGCTCGTCGGATCGCTGTCCGCCACCAGGCCGGCGCCAGCTTGAATGTAAATTTTTCCATTGCAGATCACCATCGTCCTTAACGTGATGCAAGTGTCCATGTTACCTCGATAGTCAAAGTATCCAACGGCTCCGGCATAGGGACCTCGCCGAGTCGGTTCTAGTTCATCGATAATCTCCATAGCGCGAACCTTGGGTGCACCGCTTACCGTTCCGGCCGGCAGGCACGCTTTGAACGCATCCATCGCATCCAAGCCATCGCGCAGCACGCCTGTTACGTTGGATGAAATATGCATCACATGGGAATAATGTTCAATAACCATTAAGTCGTTCAATCGAACCGAACCAAACTTGGCCACTCGGCCAATATCGTTGCGCCCCAAGTCGACCAGCATCACGTGTTCGGCCCGTTCCTTTGGATCAGCTAACAATTCGGCTGCAAGGTTGCGATCTTCTTCCAAAGTTTTGCCGCGAGGGCGAGTTCCAGCCAGCGGCCGAACGGTAACGACGCGATCGTATACGCGAGCCATCACCTCCGGGCTGCTTCCCACCAAAGTGCAGTAGGGTGTTCGCACCAGGAACATGAATGGACTGGGATTAATGACTCGGAGCGAACGATATACTTCCAATGGATCGCAATCGCAGTCGACTTCAAAGCGTTGGCTTAAGACAACTTGAAACGCATCGCCAGCATGGATGTATTCACGACATTTTTCGACGGCGGCCTCGAATTCCGCCTTGGAAAAGTTGGATTTCGGCTTTAGGCTTGGCGGCACACCCAACGTGATATCGGCGGCGGGGAGTGGATTGAGGGCTTGGCTCAGTCGATTGGTCACGGCATCGATACGCCGAACGGCTTCTTGGTAAGTGTCCATGGGGTCATGGGAATTCTGTGACGCCACCAAGTTCAATACCATCACCGTCTTGTTGACGTTATCAAAAACAACGAGCAAATCGAAAAAGCCGAAATCCAAATCGGGCAAATGCCGGTCATCCTTAGGCGCGTTCGGAAGTTTTTCTACGTACCGAACGACGTCGTAGCTGGCATAGCCAATCGCTCCCCCCACGAACGGAGGCAAGTCTGGCAAGCAAGCAACGCTTCGCTTTCCCAACTTGGTATTCAAAAAATCGAGCGGATCTGCAACGATCGATTCCGTGACTTGGCCGTTTTCGTGCCATTGAACTTCGTTCCGAAAAGCAACCACACGAGCCCTCGGCCCGATGGCAATGAAGCTGTATCGGCCGATTTTCTCTCCGCCGATCACGCTCTCGAAGAGGCATGCAGGGCTTTCCCCGTCGTCCAACAAGCGAAATGCTGAGACAGGGGTCAAGTGATCGCTAAGAAGTCTTCGGTAAACGGGAACAAGATCGTATTCCGACGCGAGAGCCAAGTAGTTTTCGAAATCTGGAAATGCGCTCATCCTAAAGAGTTAGCTTTCGATCAAGTTGGAATCATTGCCTATGCCACATCGCCGGAACGGCTCAGTATGCCTATACTACCAGTGAACGAGTTTACCGCGAACCACGACGTAAAGATTTCCGCAATGAAGTGCCAACACTGCGAAAAGCCTGCCACCTTTCACATTACCGAACTTACGGAACCCAATGGTCCTACCGTGCTGCATTTGTGCGAAGAACACGCTCGGACGTTTCTTTCCAGCGAGGGATCGACTTCTCCCGCTTCGGCCCTCTCCAGCCTTTTGGCAAAACAACTAAAAATGGAGAAAGTTGCCGAAGAGCTAGCGTTGGCCGACAAAAAAACATGTCCCATCTGTGGAATTTCTTTCGCGGACTTCAGAAAGGGGGGGCGACTCGGATGCGCTTACGATTATGTAGCCTTCGAAGACGACTTGGAGCCATTGTTGGTGAACATCCATGGTGCCCTCGCTCACGTGGGCAAGGCCCCCAAAAACTTGAGCGGCTCTCCCGAACGACAGCATCGATTGATGCAACTCAAGAACGAAATGAAGGAAGCAGTGTCAAAGGAAGACTATGAAACCGCCAGTAAACTTCGAGACAAAATTACGGCCATCGAATCGGGGGACGAAACGATTTGGAAAGACGAAGTCGATGTGAATTCCGATGACGACTTTCAAGCCGATCCGCCAATCGTATGATGTGCAATTGTTGACACGAGCCATAAAACCCAACTGAAATCAACTGTGAAACTTGAAGATTTAGCGAACCAAAGCAGTGAATGGATGCGTGGCCATGGTCCGGAATCGGACATCGTGATGAGCAGCCGAATTCGGCTTGCTCGCAATTTGGCTGAATTTCCATTCATTCGAAAATGCACACCGAAAGACAGGACGGCGATCGCCACCGCCGTACACCGTGCGTTGGATTCATTGCCACTGTCCGCAGACACCGAATATGTAGACGTTGCCAAACTTGGCGATCTCGATCGACAGTTTTTGATGGAGCGGCAACTGATCAGCCACGAACTCAACGAAAGCCAAGGGGCAAGGGCCGTGATCTTGGATCCGAACGAGCGCTTTAGCATCATGGTCAACGAAGAAGACCATCTGAGACTTCAGGTCATGCAAAGCGGACTTGATTTGGAGGCCGCTTGGCAGCGTATGGATCAACTCGACGACCAATTGGAAAGCAAACTGACTTATGCTTTTACCAAACGGCTAGGTTATCTAACCGCCTGTCCGACCAACGTTGGAACTGGACTGCGAGTGAGCGTGATGTTGCATTTGCCTGCGTTGGTCGCGACCAAACAGATCGACAAAGTTTTTCGTGCGATGAATAAGATCAACGTCACCGTCCGCGGCTTGTTCGGAGAAGGCTCTCAGTTTATGGGGGATTTCTATCAAATCAGCAATCAAACCACATTGGGGAAAACGGAATTGGCCCTCGTTGCCAAGGTACGCGAAGTTGTCCCTCGGCTGATCGAATACGAACGCAAAGCGAGAGAATTCATGATCCTGGAAGGCCGACAGGATCTGCACGACAACGTCAGCCGAGCTCTAGGAATTCTTTGTACCGCTAAAAAAATAAGTAGTGAGGAAACCATGCATTACCTCAGCAAAGTTCGGATGGGGGTCAATCTCGGCCTAATCGAAGACGTAAAGATCCCCACGGTCAATAAGTTATTCATCCATACGCAACCAGCCCATTTGCAAAAACTTTGCGGCCGAAAACTGAGTGTATCGGATCGAAATATCGAGCGCGCCAATTATTTGCAATCGCACTTGACCAAGCGCACCGACCCAGAAAAAAACTAGCGCAGAGTCGATCCTCTCCAAGATGAAAGAAAAATCGGACATAGTTCGCGACTGGTTGCCGCGTTACACAGGGCGCGAACTGGATGAGTTTGGCAAGTACATTCTGTTGACCAACTTCACACAATACGTCAAGGCATTCGCCGATCGGTTTCAAGTCAAGATGATTGGGGATGGGCTTCCTATCCAATCAGCAACGGCGGAAAACATTACGATTTTGAACTTCGGGATGGGTAGCGCGATGGCGGCGACCGTGATGGACCTGCTATCAGCTGTTTCGCCTGCTGCGGTTCTTTTTTTAGGAAAGTGCGGTGGGCTCAAGAAGACCAAGATCGGGGACTTTATTTTGCCTATCGCCGCCATTCGCGGCGAAGGGACCAGCAACGAATATCTTCCTCCCGAGATTCCAGCGCTGCCTTCATTCCGATTGCAGGCAGCGGTCTCGACCACCATCGCCCAACACGGTTTCGACTACTGGACTGGAACGGTCTATACGACCAATCGTCGTGTCTGGGAGCATGACGAAGACTTCAAGAATTACCTGATTCGGACGCGTGCGATGGGAATCGACATGGAGACAGCCACCCTCTTTGTCGTCGGATTTGCGAATCATATACCGAAAGGTGCGTTGTTGCTCGTTTCCGACAGTCCGATGACGCCTGAAGGGGTAAAGACTTCTCAGAGCGATCGGCAAGTGAACGCGAGATTCGTGAAAGCCCATTTGGACATTGGCATTGATGCATTGGTAGAATTACGCGATTCCGGAGAGTCGGTTAAACATCTCCGATTTGAATGACACTATCCGTAGACCTCGTAGCGAGAAACGCGATCATGGTAGGCATTGGTGTACTTGAACTCATTATTTTGGCAGGTGTGTTCCTACTATTCATGGGGTTCGTCGGGTTTGTCATTGCGATGCTGTCCCGGAAGAAATGAGAGTAAAACGATTGTCCCAATCGTTTCGCGAGCCTTCCTGAACAATATGATTCGCATTCGTTAGGCGAGCGGCGGCCTTAAATCTACCTGAAACTGGTCTTTGAAATAATCGGAGAATGTGCCAAGTTGCTGAGATTCCG
>JBEBHM010000094.1:0-16653 GCA_040080875.1 Pirellula sp. | reverse complement strand
TAAACACGTAGGTTTGCATTTTTGAGGCGGACGAACGCAAGGTGAATCTCAGGAATCTTAACAGATCTGATCAGCGAAAGGTCGGAGGCAGCGAGGACCAGCGTCTCGGAGATCCGCTGCTACGTAGGTGGAAACCGGGCAAAACCAAGCGGAGCGACGAAATTTTCGTGGTTCAATTTGGTTTTTCGGGTTTCCCTCGCGAGCTGCGATTATTAAAGTGACAGCCTCGGAAAAATAGATAACATATTCCGAGTTTCGTTCACCGGCCAGAAAGCAGATTGCGTCGCACCCCAACGTTAGGGCGACTCCTGAAAAGTATGTCAAGCAAAGACCTCGATATTGATCAACTTGCAGTTTACTTGCACTTGACCCCCGCGCAAGTGACGAAAATGGCGGTACGTGGCAAGATCCCTGGCCGACGAGTTAATGGTGAATGGAGATTCTCAGAGTCCGAGATTCACCATTGGCTCGAAGATCAAATCGGCGTCGGCGATGCCCAAGAGCTAGAGCGAATGGAACGTGTCCTTGAGAAGAACGTCGACGTTCAATCAGACGACCGAGCCATGCTGGTGGACTTCATGTCTCCGTTGGCCATTGAGATTCCGTTGCCTGCCAGAACGCGAGGCTCGGTGATTCGGGAGATGTGTCATTTGGCGGCGAGCACAGGGCTGCTTTGGGACCCCGACTCGATGGCCGATGCAGTTGCCGCTCGCGAAGCGTTGCATCCCACGGCGCTCGAAAATGGAGTTGCGTTGCTTCACCCACGCCGACCGCAATCCTCGATACTCTCAGAGCCTTTGGTGGCTTTAGGAGTTTCTACACAGCCTATTCCGTTCGGGAATATCTCTGGTCATTTGACCGACGTTTTCTTTCTCATTTGTTCAACCGATGACCAAGTTCACTTGCGGATTTTGGCTCGGCTGGCAAGACTGGTGACCGACGAAGTTTTCTTGACCATGCTTCGCTCCGCAACGACTCCGTCGGAGGCCATCGAAATCGTTCGTACGGCCGAATTGGAGCTGACACAATCCGCTTCACGCTGAATGCAACAACCCATTTCCATAGGTTGGTACGGGCCGGTCGATTCGTGTTGGTCATGGGTGACTCAACACTTTAGCGACTGCGTTGCGTTGCGTCCTCACGATTTAGAGGCGTTGATAACGGGCAACCACTCCCATTCAGCTGATACAGCAAAGCGCTCCGTAGTGCTCCTCTGTAGCGATAGCCGTTTTGATGTGGAGGTGATGAAATTCGCTCACCAGTTGGAAGAGTCCAACTCGCAAGAACCATCGCAATCCATCAAGTGGTGTATGCTGCTCGGAGATGATTGGGTTGGACATCGACGAACCAATCCACTTCCCGATGAATGGCCGATCTATTATTGGTACGAGCTTTATGATCGGATCCTGCCATGGGCAATGGAGTTGATTTCGACAACATCCCAGCGGGCATTGCAATCCAACCCGAGCGCTCGCAAGAACAACCCTCGAGTGCAGCGGTGGTTGGACGCCTCCCAATCGATTCGTGGTATCGCTCGCGGTACGGACAAACCATTTCAGTTGGGGCTAGTGATTTCAGAAACGGAAGCGACCCGCGATCTTTGGACGCAATCGCTAGCTGGGCACGGCATTCGATGTGTTGGCGCAACGCCCCTGGAGCTATACCTATGGATGGATCCAGACTTGATCGTCGTCGACTTGGAAGCCGAGCCTGTCGCTCTTTGCATGGGTATTCAGGATAGGGATGACGTTTTATCCTGCGGCGTGACATCGTTGGTCCGCCAATTGAAGACTCAGTTTCCCAACGCCGTTCAAATCGTGATGAACTCCTTTCCACGATGGCAAACTTGGCAATCGCTTCAAGCAAGCGGGGCGGACATCGTTCTGGCCAAGCCCGCGTTTTTCGATGGCGCGATGCACACGCTTACGCATCTAAGAGGCTAGTGCTTTGTTTCTTTCTTGATGGGAAGAAATACCTTGACTACCGCGACAACGACTACAGCCAACGCTCCAACGATGATCCCTACGCCACCCTCCAATACCATTTTGGTGATTATCTCGAGGAGAGTGCCGACGAAGGGAACTTCGCCAGCACGATGGCACCAAGTTTCGATGTGATGATGCAACCAATCGCTTTTGTGTACGAGGATGCCGCCTCCGACGAAAAACATGGCAGCCGTCCCGGCTATCGTTAAGAACTTCATCAGGTAGGGAGAGAGACCCAACAAGAATCGGCCGATGCGCTGAGTTCGAGGTTTCTTCATCAAGTGGGCACCAAGATCATCGATCTTGACGATTGCCGCGACCAATCCGTAAACCCCAATGGTCATCAAGATGGCGACTCCAATCATGACGAAGACTTGGGTCATGATTGGTGACTTTTCAACGATCCCCAAAGCAATCACGATGATCTCTGCCGACAAGATAAAGTCTGTCCTAATCGCGCCTCGAATCTTTTGCTTTTCAGCTTGAACTACGTCGACTTCTGGGGTGGTGATGACTTGAACATGCTGCGCGTGATGGGCTTCGTCGTCCCGGTGGGAATGGAATAGTTTGTGTGCAATCTTTTCGCAACCTTCGAAGCACAGGTACGATCCGCCGAAGATCATCAGGGGAGTAATCGCCCATGGGGCGGCAAAGCTCAACGTCAGGGCGGCCGGGACCAAGATGGCCTTATTGACGGCCGAGCCCTTGGCTACGGCCCAAACGATGGGTAGTTCGCGATTGGCGGATACTCCTGAGACTTGTTGTGCATTGAGAGCTAGATCATCACCGAGCACGCCGGCGGTCTTCGTGACGGTGGTCTTCGTCAGAACGGCAACGTCGTCCAGAATGGACGCAATATCGTCGAGAAGCAAAAGCAAACCGGATGCCATCTAGGGAAACACCTTCGAATTGTGGAAGCGGCGGATGAGCAAAAAATGTCTGTTCATGACTCATACCGTGCGCACCGGTACTCGTACGATCAAGAGCAGTTTAGCGAACAATCGGCCGATGAGAATGACAAATGTGGCAGCGCCGCTCCGCGACGCTGGTATTCGATCTCAGCCAATCCTCGCTTCACGGATTCCATTCAGGAGCGATCGACGCGCCCCCGCGGTTGAATCACGGTTTGCTTCCGCGTGACTATTATGCTTTGGCGGAACAGCACATGGGAGGTTATGTTGCGGACGTCTTAACCCTGCGGATTCCAACAGACGATGCGGTATCTGGTCAAGTACCGACGGAGACTTTGCCGACCGGTTCCGAGTCTGTTGCTGTGATGGATCTGCCCAAAACTTCCATTCATGAGTCTATCGAGGTCAACTTAGCGGATCTGCGACGCAGCGTCGCGATTCGACACGTAAGCACGCATCGGATCGTGGCTCTCCTTGAAATCATTTCGCCAGCCAACAAAGACCGCGAGGAAAGCGTAGATTCGTTCGTTCATAAGTCCCTCCGCTCGCTTGCTCACGGAATTCATGTACTGATGGTCGATATATTTGCCCCTGGCAAATACGACCCACACGGGATGCATTATCGTATTCGCCAGGCAGCTGACCCCTATCTGCCGAATCCAGTCATTTCACCTCGGCTCGCGACACTGGCTACTTATCAAGCAGGACGTGGGCGATTTGAAGCGTTTATCGAACATCCGAATCTTGGTGAACCGCTGCCAAAAATGGCGGTGTTTCTCGAAGAAACTCGCTTCGTATACGTTCCGCTAGAAGAAACCTACGCACGAGCATGGGACGGCATGCCATTATTCTGGCGCAATGTCGTTGCGTCGAATTCCATAAAGTAGTAGGCGCATTCCATGTGCCGTTCGCATTGAGCCACGGCACATGGAATGTGCCTGCTACGTGCCTGCTACTATCGAACTGCACTCGACTAAAATCCTAGCCAAGCTGCCCCAAGGACCATCCAAATGGGGATCGTAAAAATGCCCAACACCGACGTGCCCACGACTACAGTCCAGGCAGTTTCCAGGCTTTGGTTGTAAAGCCGGGTCATCACGATCGGAAACGTCGCTGCAGGCATGGCGGCTTGCAATATCAGGACCTCGCGCATGTCTCGCGCCTCGGTCAGGAATCTCGCTGCCAACAGGAATAGAATAGGTATGAGCATCAATCGCACTGCCATCGCCAAAAGGAGAGGTTTCCATGCGGTCGAAAAGTCAATTTTCTTGGCGTAGTCAAAGAGGATGGCACCGCTCAAAACCAATCCCATCGGAATCGAACAGCGCCCCAGTTGGTCAGTCATGTGCATGAGCGGCGGAGGAATGTAAGGTTGACCGCCAAACTGTCTTATCGAAAGCGCCACCGCTACCGACAACAAGGGCGGGCTGAAGACAATGCGACGCCATGATTTTTTGAGCCCATGCCCTGAGATGATAAACAAACCGACGCTCCAGAGAGCCATGTCCACGCCGACGTTGTGTACAAGCAATGTGACGATGCAACCTGGATAGAATACTTCTGCTAACGGAAAAGCCAGATAACCGTAATTGGCAACGCCCGTACACAATGCAAAAGTTCGTTGCTCCGATTCCTCGAGCAGGCTAAACCAGCGGCCCACTAGGCGAACGACGAGCACCGATACCATAAAGCCCATGGCGGTCAGCCCGGCACCGTAGAGCGCTGGTGTCCAAGCCGTCAGATTGGTTGAGAGCTTGGGGTCCGTCATCACCCTATGAAAAAAGAACGAGGGGAGCAGGACGTTGGCCGTAAAGCCTGCCATCGATCGATCCACTTCGCTCGTGAACCACTTCAAATAGCGAGCCAAAGCCCCCATCGACATCACAAGGAATACGCCAGAAACCGTTGTCGCGATACTGACAAAGTTGCTGTTCAAGTAGACTCCTTGACGATTCGGCCGATGATTCGTCGTAGAACACGACTATCGCTTCAAAAACGGCATCGACGGAATCATGTTAGAAAGCATATTTCGTTCGTCGTGGCTTACAACCACATGGTCACCTGCTCGGAGCGAATAGTTTTGGCCTTCCATGACCCTCTTTCCAGAATCATCAAAATCCACATCCATTCGAATCGGAGGTCGATTGGCCCCGTTTGGACGCAGGATGGTCGCGTTCAGACGACCAATCTTCTTTTCTAGTTTTGCGTCCCGGATCAAGTCCGCGATAAATAGCGACTGCCCCTGGATCAACGGAATCTTCTCGAAGTGTCGTTTGCCACTGATAACCTCAAGCACAATAGCCGGGGTTCCATCCTCGGTTGTAATCGGCTTGTGGGCACCGTATTCACCGAAAGTGTATCCGGCCTGCTTTAGTCCGGTCGTATCCAAATTGTCGAGCGGCCCTTTGGTCTTGCCAAGTAATGTCGAGCACCCGTTGGCCGAACCAAGGATAAAGCACGCAGAACAGATCCAAATCGGCCAAGCCCGGCCGCATCGGTCGTTCTTATATTGGGCCGATTGACCGTTACCACCACTGGTGTTTTCGAATATTCTGCTCATCATCAACAAGTCACTGACAAACGAGTGAAATAAGTCGTGCGCCACCAAAACCGCGACGCGACGTATAGACGTACCCTTTCGAGTTGTTCGGCAGCCTGCCACGCTGAACTTAAGCGAAAAGTCAACTTTATCGGAAAACTCACTGCAAATCCCCAGCATGACCTATTCTCTCAAAAAAATGACGTCCCTCAAAACCGTTGAGGAATTCCGATCGCATACTCGTCATTTGGGAATCGAGCTAGAACTTGATGACCAAATAGGTGACGCTCAGTCATCGGCTTTGCTGCAAGCCGTGAAATGGAATTCCCACACCATCGGGAATCGAATCGCCATTCAACCTATGGAGGGCTGGGACGGATCGACAACAGGTGCTCCGACCGAACCGACCATTCGACGTTGGGGACGATTTGGCGAGAGTGGGGCGAAGTTGATCTGGGGCGGCGAGGCCATGGCGGTACGTCCTGATGGACGGGCCAACCCAAATCAACTGATGCTATTGCCTGAAAACGAGGGTTCTATCGCCAATCTTCGGGACACCTTGGTGGATTACCACACTCGCGATTATGGTACTTCGGACGATCTGGTGATCGGCTTTCAATTGACGCATTCTGGCCGCTTTTGTAGGCCCAACGACAAGAAACGCTGGGAGCCGCGCGTCGCATACCGGCACCCGATCTTGGACTCCAAGTTTTCCGTAAGCAACGATGACATGGTTTGGACCGACAGTCAATTAGATGACTTAATTGGAGATTACGTGCGATCAGCGGTCATTGCGCAGCGGATCGGAGCCCACTTTGTGGACATCAAGTGCTGTCACGGATACTTGCTCCACGAATTCTTGGGAGCAAGGACTCGACCAGGACGCTATGGCGGTTCGTTGGAGAACCGAACTCGATTGCTCTTTTCTATCATTCGAGCGGTTCAGCAGTCAGCACCGAGACTTGGGATTGGCGTGAGAATTAGCGCCTTCGATACGGTCCCCTTCGTTCCCAACCCAGAGACTGCCGCACCGGGTAAACAAGGGCAAGGAATGCCATTCGATTTCACACCGCATTTGCCGTACGTTTGGGGATTTGGAATCAACGAAAGCAACCCGCTGGAGCATGATGTGACGGAAGTTCGAACGGTTATTGGTCACCTGGCGGAATTGGGCGTTTCGCTGATCAACTTAACCGCTGGGAGCCCTTACTATACGCCGCATATTCTGCGTCCGGCAGCCTATCCGCCCTCCGACGGGTATCAACCGCACGAGGACCCACTCATTTCGGTTGCAAGGCAATTGAATGTTGCCCGGGAACTGAAAAGTGAATTCCCTAGCACGTTGTTTGTGGGTTCCGGGTATTCGTATTTGCAAGAATTCTTGCCAAATGTGGCCCATTATCAGGTCCGAAATGGCCATGTTGATTTTGTGGGGATGGGCCGCATGGTTCTTTCTTATCCGAAACAATTGATGGACGCGGTCCACCAAAGCAAAAGTGAGCGAAAACTGGTTTGCCGAACCTTTTCTGATTGCACAACTGCGCCAAGAAACGGATTGGCTTCGGGATGCTACCCTTTGGATGAATACTACAAACGATCCCCGGACGCCGAACGACTGAAAGAAATCAAAGCGAATTTGGGTTGATCCGCAAGCGGTCCGCCTGGCCTGATTCGGATAATCGCTACCAATTATCAATTGTCCAATCGGATTGTCGAAAATCTTTCCGATTGTAATTTTTGCGCCGGACATAGGAATCATGCTATGCCGATAAGACTTCTCGGTTTTTCCAGCGAAGGCATGCGCATTTCGCAGTCTCAACGAATAGAATAACGCTTGTGTGAACGGCACGCTCGCGACTCATTCCATTTACCATCGCGGCGGGTTGATCACTTCTCGTTACTGGCATCTCCATTCTTTATGATCGCACAGAGTTTCAGTGCAATGGCGAAAACACGAAGCGATTCGAGTCAGCTGCGTGCTCGTCAACGTTTAGGAAAATACCGCATCGAACGGCGTATTGCCCAAGGCGGTTTCGCGCATGTCTATCAAGCCCTGGACACCATCGAAGGTGTACGTGTTGCGTTAAAGATGCCGCATCAATTCAACGTGACGGCCGCCATGCTAGACACCTTTCAGCGTGAAGCCCGATTGGTTGCAAAGCTTGATCATCCTAATATTCTTCCCCTTAAGGACGCGAGCTTTATCGACGGCCGTTTCGTCATCACGTGCCGTCTCGGAGAAAAAACGCTTGGAGATCGACTTCGAAATCGCGTCTCGTTTGAAACCGCAATCCATCTGATCGACCAGATGACCGATGGCGTTGCTTATGCGCATCGCAATCGAATCATCCACTGCGACATCAAGCCGGAAAACATGATTTTGCTTCCGGATGGCAGGTTGCAGTTGATGGACTTTGGAATCGCCAAGGTAGCCCAGCGAACCATTGTAAAGACGATGATTGCTTCGGGATCAGGAACCGTCGGTTACATGGCTCCGGAACAGGCGATGGGGCGTCCCAGCGCACGCTCGGACGTCTTTGCTTTGGGACTGATCGCTTACAAAATTCTTACTGGTCATTTGCCCGAATGGCCGTTCGATTGGCCTCCCAAGGGTTACGTTACCCTGCGGCGAAAGGCTCATCCAGACTTGATCGACGTGATTCGAAGGTCTTTGGAAATGCGTCCCAGTCGACGATATCGCGACGCGAACGATCTCTTGCGAGCGTTTCGTGCGGTCAAGGCTAGATCACTGAAATTTGCCAATCGCCACCGTGCAGTAACCTAATGCGTCTTCAACGCTAAAAGCTGGGGCTGGCAACAAAAACTGGGCCGGGCGTAGTGGACCTTGTTAAAGATCCCGATACTGCAGGATCTTTAACAAGATCCACTACTCAAAGAGATCGCCTAGCTTGTTTCGTTGTGTATTCACAAGTAATTGAGCCTGAGGCGCTATTCGATCCATGCCACAGGAAATCGGCTACTGACTCAGGCTCACATAACGTGAGGCAATCACTGTTTGGAAGCTGGACGA
Source organism: Pirellula sp. (assembly GCA_040080875.1). Lineage (GTDB taxonomy): Bacteria > Planctomycetota > Planctomycetia > Pirellulales > Pirellulaceae > JBKCUI01. Next base: position 8,187 of record JBEBHM010000094.1, on the reverse strand, counting down.
TCTCAATTGTGGCGAAACGATTGAGGACAATCGTTTTACTCTAGCGAAGCCTCGGCATACGACTCGTCGGTTTCCCAAATCCTAACGCGAGTGGCAACGCCGCCTGTGCCCTGGAGCAATCCTGGACAGACCTCCTCGAGCAGATACTTGGCCATATTCTCTGCTGTCGGATTGTAGGGCATGACGAATAATCGCGATGGTTGAACCATCCGCAAGGCTGCGATCGCATTTTCGTCGCGATGGGAAACCAGAAAGCTATGGTCCCAATGCTCATCGAGCCATCCCTTGCATTTGGCTTTAAGGTCAGCGAAGTCCATAACTCGACCGACCGAGTCCTGCGTATCCCCTGTCACAAAGAAATCAGCGACGTAGTTGTGGCCGTGAAAGTGCTCGCACTTGCCACCATGTTGATGCAGTCGGTGGCCTGCGCAAAATTTGATCCGGCGCATGATAGTCAGGCTCATGGGTGACCTTATTGGGGTTTTAGCTTGGGGTTGTTTTGATGACGCAGTGCGTCTCGGTTCGTTTTCTTGGCAAGGTTTTCTTGGATAGCATTCGTCAAATCGACACCCGTTTGGTTGGCCAAGCAAACCAAAACGAACAGTACGTCGGCCATCTCATCCGACAGACTGCTTGCCAAATCCGACTTCTTGAAACTTTGATCGCCATATGTTCGGGAGAGGATTCGCGACAGCTCCCCGACCTCCTCGACCAAGATGGCCAAGTTGGTAAGCTCGGAAAAGTAGCGAACCCCAACGGTACGAATCCAAGTATCTACCGTGCTTTGCAATTCTGCCAACGTCAACGCGCTGGGCAAAGTAGTTTTAGGAATGATTTCTTCCACGATTTATCCCAGGTTTTCATTACGAAAAAGAGGAGAGCAACGAAAAGGAACCGTCAAATCTTGCAAATTACGTTCCGTACACAAATTAATTCGCAATTCAAGTCTGCACTTACTGCCAATCAAGTGATACAGTAAAGGTAACAACATTCGCCGAGGATCACTCGGCCCGAAACCGTTTGTTCAGTTTATCACGGATTTAGAATCATGCGTCTGTCGTTCGGACTCGAAGCACGCCAGATACAAACACAAAAGCTGGCACCACGAATGATCCAGTCGATGGAGATTTTGCAGTTGCCTATTTTGGCTTTGCAAGAACGCATCGAACAGGAAATGAATGAAAACCCGATGCTCGAAATTGAGGAGCGGGACGATTCTCTCCCTGACGAGGAAGTCGCCGACGAAGAGAGTCCAAACGCTTCGCGGACCGAGGACGAAAAGGAACTCATCGTCAAAGATAGCCAATCCAACGCTGAGGATTTTGAGCGGTTGGCCAACATGGATCGGGACATGCCCGACACATTTGATGACTTCCGTCGATCCAGCAATCGCATCCAGGAGGACGGCGATCGAGCGCATGATTTGATGGCCAATGCTGCCGAACGCCCTGAGTCTCTGAACGATTATCTTCTGCACCAGCTAGCAGAAATGGACATCGACGACGACGTCGAACGAGTTGCCGAAAGAATCATTTCCTGCCTGGACGCACGCGACGGTGGCTATCTGAAGACGTCCTTGGCGGACATTCTGCCTCCCGACCATATGCCCAGCGATTTGGCTCTGGCCGAAAAGGCTCTGGCCGTGGTTCAAGCTCTGGAACCTGCAGGCATCGCCGCCAGGAACTTGCGCGAGTGCTTGCTCAACCAGTTGCGGCCTGAAATGCGCATGGTGGATGAGATGCGAACTTTGATCGCCCATCATTTGGATGACTTGGCCGAGAATCGATTGCCCGCCATCCAAAAAAAGACCGGATACTCGATCGACATGATCAAAGAAATCCGCGAGCAAATGCATCAGCTCAACCCTAAGCCGGGTGCAGCCTTCATGGAAGTTCATGTCCCGCTCGTCACTCCAGATGTAATCGTTGAGGCAAACGAAGACGGCGTTTACACCGTAAGACTGGTGGATGATTCCTTGCCCCCATTGCGAATCAGCGAATACTACAAGCGTAGGCTGGCTGATCCGAAAGCCAGCGACGAGGAAAAGGAATTCATTAAGCGCAAGATTGGCAGTGCCCAGTGGCTGATCGAATCGATTCAGCAACGTCGAAGGACGCTCACTCGCGTTTCACAAGCCATTGTGGATTACCAAAAGAAGTTCCTCGACGAAGGGCCGGAAGCCATTGAGCCCCTCAAGATGCAGCAAATCGCAGATCAAGTGGGTGTGCACGTTACCACGGTGTCGCGGGCCGTCGATGACAAGTGGATCCAGACTCCTCGGGGGATTCTGCCCCTCCGACGATTCTTTGTATTCGGCACTCAAAGCGCCGATGGCGAAGATGTTGCCTACGAGACCATTCGCATCAAGCTCCAAGAAATCATCGATAAAGAAGCCAAAACAGATCCTCTCAGCGACGATGACTTGGTCGATGAATTAAAGAAGCAAGGCTTGGGTGTCGCCCGCCGAACCATCACCAAGTACCGCAAGAAAATGGGGATCCCGAGCAGTCGCCAACGACGAGACTGGTCCAAGACCTAGAGCTCTGTCCAGATTATTTTTTTGGGTTGAGCCGCAGGCGCTAGCCGCGTACTTACTCGCAAATCATCGTATCGCAGCTAGCGCTTGCGGCTCAAGTTAATCCCTATTATTAACCAGGCCAAAGCACTAAAGACTAACCCACTTGCAACGTGGCTTCCAAGTTCTTGAGAATCTCTCGAACGCCGATCTGCCCTCGCCCGCACGAAATCAAATCATCTAGCTCAATCCACTTCTCAACCTTCTTTTGAGCCGAAATCACTGTGGAGTGTTGGCGATTGCCAAAATACTCACCGATCTCGGACAACGCAGTTCGAGTGTATTTGCGGGCCAAGAACATCGCCAACATGCGCGGTTGACTTACACTTTGGCATTTGCTCTTTTCACGCAGCATTCGATCCTCAAGCCCAAACGCATCGCAAACCACCTTTTCGATATCGCTGATGCGAACCACTGGCTGACAAGCGCGTATCAAGTCAAGTGTGCAACGAATGGCTTCGTCCTCGCTGAGAATGCGTCCGACCACCCTCTGCTGTGCACACAATCGGTTTGCCACGCCGTGCAGTACACGCGCATCGCCGCTGCATTGTGCCGATAGTTTGCCAACCAACGAATCTTCCAAAGAAATTTGCAGCCGATGGCAAATCGACGAAAGGACCTTGCTCCGCGTCGCATGATCGAGCGGCTCCACTCCGCATGCCATGCCACCGGATAGGCGAGCATACAAATCCGCTCCCAGCCCTGACAATTCGTTGAGCCCCCGATCTGCGACCAAGATCACTTGCCGCTTTTCCCGCAACAACATATCGATCGTATTGCGAAGCTCGATCAGCGTTCCCGATTTGCCCAAACAAAACTGAATGTCATCGATCACGATCGCTTCGACATCGCGATACTTGCGACGGAAATTGGCAAAACCACCGCCACGCGCGCTCTCCGTGTACTCGATCGTAAACTGCTCCGCCGTCAAAACCAATACGCGACGCATGCGATGAGCCAGTCGCATCTTATGGGCTAGCCCAATCGCCAAATGAGATTTTCCTGTGCCGCTCGGACCATGGATCAACAGCGGATTGATCTGGCCAGGCCGTTCAAGCACCATCTGGGCCGCAGTATAGGCCAATCGATTGTGATCGCCGGCGATGAACTCGCCCCATCGCTTTTCATTCTCCCGCCGAATCTCGACCAAGCGATCGACATGTAGCTCGACGGTTGGCGACGCTTCGTCCGTGCCTTGGGCAGGACTGTCGATTGCGGTTGTTCCCGCACGCACCACGCGAAACGCTGCCTGCGAGTCCGGCAACCGGCGTTCGCGAACCTGCACCTCAGTTGCATTTCGATCCGCGACATTCGCAGTTGTTTTTTGGGACGTCAACACGGGCGACTCTACGGGTAATGGTTCCGAACGATCGTCTGAGGACAGCTCGGAATCCCGATTGGGAACATACGAGATCTGAAACCCGAAATCACCACCCGCTGTTTCAAGAATGGCAGCCTGGAGATCGTCCCGAAACATCTTCGTGACGCAGTCTGCAATGAATGGATTGGCAACTTCGATCTGAATCGTATTATTGCCGATTTGACTCCATTTGGCACCAGCCCCAAACCAAACTTCCATGCGGTTATTGCCAATTCTCTGGCGTAGAGTGCTTTCGACCGCTTGGACGACCGAATTTTCGAACATAGCAACGTCGTGCGCTATTTTCATCGCAAACTCCTGAACCATGCGAGTCTGCGGAGGAATTTATTCAACCGCAGTATCCTTTTCAAACAAGAACCGTCCTGCTTGACGTCGAACCAATGGCTTTGAAGATCGCGTTAACCCGATCCAAGGTTGGCATTTTGCTCACCGAGAATTGGTTCTTCGCGACACCATGTTGGCTCGACGCTTGGCGATTTTAAGAACGCTAGCAATCTAGTCAAATTGGAAACGCTAAGTTCGCGTTAAGAAATTATTTTCAGAGGATGAAGATGCGGCAAACTCCGGGCGAAACCGTCAGCGAAGAAATGCGATCCACGCAGGATGCAGCATCCTGGTCGCGGTGGAAAACCTGTCGGCTGCTCCGCGTTACGTTTCCGATTGCCAAACGAATTGGTTTGCTTGCACTCGCCACAACGAGATTCCAAGCAAGCTGGAAACCAAGCCGCACAAACACAAAAGATGCATCGGGACACTCGTGCTCGTATCGAAGAACTGTCCCAATTCTTTGGCTGCAGATGGATTTAAATCCAACAACTGGAACAAGATAGATCGAAGCCGATAGCTGATGGTCAGTTGGTTGATGGTTGCGGGTAGTGTTGAGAGGATCGCTTCAATAAAAAACGCATAGAGAAACGCGGTAACCATCGCACGCTTTTGGACCAGGATGCCAATCGTTACAAACAACGCAGCATACGACATCGCCGAGATCAAATTCAAAAAACACAAGACCTGCCATGTTTTAAACGGCGACGCGATGCCTGATACTGGTACCGCCAGGGAGACCGCCAAGCATGCGCTGGAAAACGTCCAAAGCACGGCAACGCAGTATTTGCCAATCAAGACACCCCGACGCGCCCCAGGTCGAACCACGGCGTAGACCCAAGTTTGCGCTTCCAGTTCCGAATGAACGATCGGCGTTGCCCATAACAACATCCCAAGAACCGTCAGCACTTGAGGAATCAGCAGGAACAACAAGAACGCATATCCGAAATACAATTCGCTTGCGTTGGCTGCATCGGCTCTCGCTCCCACTTGCCAGGATGCGATTCCAATCAACGTTGGCGGAAAGAATGCCATGGCCATCCAAGTCAAGGTGCGGCCAAACGTCAACGTCCGCATGAGTTCGTGTCGAAACACACCAATGGGGCCCCATATCCAACGCTTGGGATGGCGTGCATGCGAGGTCGGATTTTCGAAATTTGCAATTGTGGTTGGGTTCATCCAAAGAAATCGTCACATGGCTGGAATCGTGAGCACGCGATCAAGTCTAAGCACAATTCGTTCGATCATTGCGAGCAAATCTTGGTGGGTAAAGAGGTAAAAGGCAACAAAATGTTCTTTAAGGTCCATCGCATGTAACGTTTTGCGAATGCCTTCGTAAAACAATGCGATGAGAAACGAACCGTAGTCGTTTCCAATTCCACGAAAGGGAACCAACCAATGCGAATATCCATGATAGCCTTGCTCTGCTTGCCATTTTTTATGGGAATCGGGAGCCAAGCCCCGGCACAGACGTCGATCAGCATACCTAGTGATTCGAAATTTGTCCTACAAGTCGATTTGCAATCGCTCAAGAGTTCGAAGATCGGGGCAACGTTGATGACTGCCGCCAAAAAGGCGGCGATGAACGAAGTCGGCAAAAAAACCGACGACGCTGAATTCTCGCTCAAAAAGGTTCACGAAGCGCTCGGTATGGACCCTTTCGAGGAAATCCAAGGCATTGTTCTGTGCGCTTCGGATTACGAGAAACCTGAAAAATCTCTACTTGGGATGGTGCATCTCAAAAAGACTACCGGAAACATCGAGGGATTGCTGCTGAGCTTGCCCGGCTATGAGAAATCCGACTACGGGAAGTATGAGATCCATTCCGCCGCCCCGTCCAACGAAGCCAAGTTCGTAGGTGCAATTCACAAGAATGCGATAGGGAATCACACGTTGGTCGTCGGCGTCAACAAGGCAACCGTCACCGGCCTCTTGGATAGCCTCGACGCAAAATCGGAGGGAAATAACTCGCTTAAAAGCATCGAACTGGAATCGGATCGAAAAATGATTGCGACCTTGCAACTGTTGGCGTTGCCGTCGAAAAAGATCGTAGGTGACGGACCGCAAGCCAATATCGCCGCCCTCCTAAGTTCCTTCGTTCTTTCTGTATTCGAAGAGGACGATGAGATTGAGGTTCGCGGTGCCATGAAGGCTTCTACGGAAAAACAGGCCGATAAAATTCGACAGTCGATCCAAGGTCTTGCGGCTATGGTCGAACTATTTGTGTCCTTGGATGATGACGCGGACGAAGATGCGCGCAAAGCCATGGACCTCCTGAAACAAGTCAAGGTTTCGCAAGATGGCAACTCGGTACGGGTGAAACTGCGGCTCCCCTCGGCTAAGATCGCCGAGATGATCCAACACGAAATTGATAACTAGTAATGACAACTGATCCTGCCGAACACTATGTCTCGGTCGATCTGACAAGCGTTGAGCCCAACGAACTGGTGCGACGCATTCAACTCGGTTGCAGCGACTCTGCCACCGAGTTGTCAAATCGCTTTACGCCACGATTGCGTTTACTCCTACAGCGACGATTGCACGGTCGCCGAGCCGATGCCGAAGACATCGCACAAGAAGCTCTTGCTCGAGCCTTCCAAAGCCTGAATCGATTTGACTTCAAGTACCGATTCTCTACATGGCTTTTCATGATTGCACTCCGAATTTCTTCGGATCTGCTCCGAAAAGAAAGTCGCCGCCCTAGATCTGTTTCAATCCACGCGAATGACATCGATGTTCCAGCCGCATGTAGTTCGCGAGACCAATACAAATCCGAAACGATCGAGAACGTATGGAACATCGCTCGCCAAGTACTGGTAGAATCACAGTTCTCTGTGCTGTGGCTTAAGTACGGTGAAGGCATGTCGATCGCCGAGATTGCGAAAGTGCTGCATAAGACTCAAATCGGAGTACGCGTTCAACTTCATCGCGCTCGAGAAAAATTATCCAAGGAATTGACCTACATGGATGGTGGCGTTGTGCTTACTCCCCAAAAAGAAAACTCCGTATGATGCGTTTCATTGCCAAGTTGTTGATCGAGCGTTCGTACGACGATGCTTCGCGCAATCGCCGCGACCCATTGCCGCCGTGGCTTCGACGTTGGGTCAAAGGGGACACACAGCTTCAAGCTTTCGAACAGCGGCTGTTGCGCCTTGAGAATTCTCTGAAGTCGCAATCGGGAGCATTCCTTGACGGAAGAGCAACAGAGCTCCCACGCTCCACGACTGTGCCTCACCAAGGGAACTGGGCTACGACAAACCGTACCAACGTTTGGCCCTGGCTTGCATTGGCCGCCATGTTGACTGGAGTCTTGGCCGTCGGCAGCCGTTGGCTGGATTGGTCCGCCGACAGAGCTGAAAAAATCCGCATAGCACACGACTCACCCCTCAACCCTCAACCCTCAACCCTCAACGAGTGGGTCGAGCAATCCACCGCATTGTCCAAGGGTCTTGCGAAAAAACTGGACCAAACGAGGTCTCAGGCAAATTTAGCATTGTCGAATGCGAACAAAAACGCGACGCATGAGCGTGAGCAACTGCTTGAACTGGGACGCGACGGATTGAAGTTTGTTGCACACAAGCTTCCCGCCGCCACAGTTCGAATGCTCGGAATGAGTGCCCAGCAATCGCCCTAGCGCGTTGTCCAGCTTAGATTTTTGGGTAGTGGACCTTGTTAAAGGTCCTGTGGTTCAGGGATCTTTAACAAGATTCACTACGTCCAACCCCAAATTTTAATCTGGACTGAGCACTAGTGCTTTGTCCAGGTTAGTTTTTTGGGTAGTGGACCTTGTCAAAGGTCCTGTTCGCTCAGGGATCTTTAACAGACGCGCCCGACAAAAGTATTTCGACCTAGGCTTTCATTTTTGGTGGATCGCGCTATTCTTGGCTTCTTGACTGATCACGTTCGT
>JBEBHM010000720.1:0-4456 GCA_040080875.1 Pirellula sp. | reverse complement strand
AGTTGCGAAGGCCTCGTTCATGGACGGAGTATTGCGAACTATTCCCAAATTCGTGATGGTTTCGCTGTTGTTCGAAACGGAACGATCCGGCATCTCGGTTTGAGGACCACTCAAGGTGAGCATCGATTGGGACACAGGCAGCGTTGCGAGACCACTAAAGGGTCGATTTTCTTGAACAGGTTCCGGTCTGGGATTGAGAAGGCTGACGCTAGCAGCATTGCTTGGAGCATTCGACGATGTCTCTTTGCCGGCCGCGGTACCCAGCATCAAGGGCGCGTTGGACAATGGTGTATCCAATTCCCGTACGGATTCCGACGAAGAAAGGCTAGAGTCCAAACTGGCCGATGTATCTGATTTCTTGTTGTTGGTCGCCAACTGGGAAGGTGAACTCGACGTGCCTCTGGATTGAGAATTGCGAATCGCCAACGCAAATAGAATGAGTATCAGCAATGCGATAGCACCGTTGTAAAGTCGGTTCCCTGGCTTGGCAATTTTGGAAGCCGAAACGGGTTTGGGAGCGACCGGCACCGTCGGAGTTGTTGACGAACCAGAGGTGTTCGATTGATTGCTTTGGGTGACAGCTTGAGCTGGTTCTGAATTGCTAGGTGCTTTGACGAGGGACGGCTGCACGTTTCGAAGCGAAAACAACACCGGAACTGAAGCCGTACCGCTCCCGCGAGGGTAGGGACTTTGGAATTGCTTACTGGATTCGGACATTGGGACGATTCCTTTCGAACCAAGCTGCCGGCTTACGGGCTAATGACATGATTGTTCGTTGACCGAGTCGATCCAAATTTGCGACGAATCGGTCACCTATCGGCCATTATCGACACGGTGGTTCGGATTCTTGAGGATTTGACGGTCGCGGAAACTCGGAAATTTACGGCGACATTGCCGCCGCGAATTCAGAAGTCGACCATGGAGGCTAGAAATGACCGCCGTCGGAGAAAAGACCAAACCGGCATTCGCGACTCATTTCGCAAAAAAAAATGTGTGCAACCCTGCCTGCCTCACTTATTTTCCGTAACCTGCCAGGATTGGTTGAGGGTTGAGGGTTGAGGGTTGAGGGACAAAGGACAAAGGACAAAGGACAAAGGACAAAGGACAAAATTTTCCGCTTGGGATGACTGTTTCGACGATGCCAATTGTGAGGCGAGAGACTTTTCATTGTTTGTCGCATGGACTGTCCACGATATAGCAGGTGTGCCAGAGAATCCGATACCAACCGATGTAACGCTTGAAACGATCAGGCATCCTAGAACCTTGATGCTTGCATATTGAGAAATTTCTCAGCCTGCGTGCGTTGGATCGAAAAACGCGGTTAACACGGACTGGTCATGATAAAACGCAAAGACATTCGAACCTGGATTGCGAGCGGGTGCATCGCTGGCACCTGCCTATTGGGCTGCAAGCCGGCGGAAAGGTTTCGAGCATGGCGCGATTCGGCAGACGTTGCCTACTTTCAAAATTTCGTCACTCAGATTGAATATCCTGACGTCAACGCCAGCATCGAGCCGACGGTTCAGCAGAGCCCGTTGCCTAATTCGGTCCAGAGCCCTAGCGAGCTACCAACCTATGATTTGACTCTTCAGGAGGCGATTCGAACGGCCCTTCAAAGTAGCGCAGTGCTTCGCAACTTGGGTGGTAGCGTTGTAACCGCACCGCAGGGACAAGCAACTCAGATCGATGCCGCGCTGACAGAACTCAACCCCCTGTCGGGCACTCAAGCAGCGCTCTCCGCGTTCGATGCGCAAGTCACTTCACAACTGTTCTGGCAAAAGAACGACCGCCCCAACAACAATTCGTTCATCGCTTTCATCCCAACTGCGTTCCGGCAAACGACCGGGAATTATGTCAATCAGATCTCGAAGAAAACGGCAACCGGTGCGCAGTATGCATTGAAGGCAAGCGTCATCTATGACAATAACAACAGCCCCACGAGAAATTTCCGAAGCGATTTCGTCGGCTTCTTGGAAGCGGAGTATCGTCAACCGCTGCTTCAAGGAGCAGGAACAACCTACAACCGCATCGCTGGTCCCAACAGTGGAATCGGTCAGTACAACGGCGTTTTGATCGCACGCATCAATACCGACATCTCACTAGCGGACTTCGAATCGGGCGTGTTGCGTTTGATCAACGACGTCGAAGGAGCCTATTGGGAACTCTATTTTGCTTATTGCGCGCTCGAAGCCAACGTGACTGGGCGAGAGGGCGCTTTGCGTAGTTGGCGACGAGCAAACGACTACAAGCGAGTTGGCCTAAAAGGCGGCGACGCAGGTACCGAGGCCCAGGCCAGATCGAACTACTATTCGTTTGAAGCACAAGTGAATGATGCATTGTCTGGGACACAAGGTCTCTATTCGGCCGAACAGAGACTGCGCTACGTCATGGGATTACCCCCAACTGATGGCAGATTGATCAAACCTGCGGATGAACCCATCCAAGCCGAAGTGATTTTCGACTGGGAGTCATCGCTTTGCGACGCACTGACACAACGTGTCGAAATTCGTCGACAAGAGTGGACCATCAAGCGACGCGAGTTGGAATTGATTGCATCGCGACTCAATCGGCGGCCTCGCTTGGATGTCCTTACGCAGTACCGTTGGCGTGGACTCGGGGACCATCTCTTGGGCAGTCGAAACCCTAACAATCAATTTGAAAGCCTCTTCCAGAATCTCACCGAAGGGAACTTCCAAGAGTGGCAAGCGGGCTTCGACTGGTCGTACAACGTTGGCCTTAGGCAAGCGTCCGCCGCGGTTCGCCATGCTCAATTGAATTTGGCAAAGGAGATGACGATCTTAAAGGAACAGCATTTGAAGATCTCTCATGATCTGAGCAACGCATCACGTCAAATCTCACGAAGCTATTTGTTGATGCAGACCGGCTATAATCGCGTCGAAGCGGACAAGAGACAAGTGGAAGCATTCCAAAAGAAACTGGATGCTGGACTCGATGCGCTTCTGTCGTTGGTTCTCGCCCAGCAAGGGCTTGCAACCAGTACCAGCTCGTTCTATCGGTCGCTCGTCGATTACAACTTGGCACTCCGAGACTTCCATCGAGAAAAGGGGTCGTTGCTGCTTTACAATCAAGTCAACTTATCGGAAGAAGCCCTCGATGGCTCCATGTTGCAAGGAGCTTATCAACGTGGCAGGCACTTCACGCCACGCGACAATCCACAAGATTTGGTGGTCAACGATCTCATCAGCCGTGGAGCAGTGAACCCGTCCGCTGTAGGTAGACCCGTGGGCCAACCCATTGACCAGTCTCAGATTATCGGTTCGGATTTGATCGTAACCGAATCCGCTGGTTCAACGGTAGTCGACCCGTTCAACTAGCTAAATGATGGTGCGCAATTCTGCCGTAGCGGAACGCGTCAAGCGTTTCGAGCTCTTCATCGAAAGTCTTGACGACTTCCGCTACCAAAAATCAACAAGCCTTCAAACGTTTCGACAACGCTTCAAAAACCTTGACGGTTTCCGCTACCATGCGATCAGAATTGCACACGTTCATATGGTTCGCCGTTTCCGTCTGCGGATGAGCAGACCCGCACACCCACATATCCCGACAAGTGCGATCGACGTCGGTTCAGGCACGGCAGCGATGCCCGTGAGAGTTCCTGTATAGGTATTAAAGCCCGTCACGGTAGGAGTGCCGGGAAGTGTATACGCAATCGATACCGTTACAGGTACTGTCAGCGTCACCGTGCTGCCAGCCACACCATAAGTTCCTTGGGCTGCATTGGTGTTGCTGGCCGAGCCAGTCAATGTGGACGATGTCCCATCCATGAGCGCATCCGAGAATACATCGATATTGCCGGTAAGGTAGGACCAAGATTGGTTAGCAACTGAATAGTTACCGGCATTGACGGTGGCGGAGGCTGCAGCAACATTAAAAACGATGTTTCGAAGCTTTCCGTTGGCTTGGATTTCACCGACCCGAATACCATAGTCAGCCGGTGAAGAGGGGGTTTGACCATTCCCTTGATCGTTTGGACTCCACGAGCCATTGGTGTTTGCGTTGATATTGGCATTGCTAAAAATGATCGACGTCGGCGAAAGCACGTTGTTCACATCGACGACAAGGGAGCCGGTGTAAGTCGTCGTAAGCGATCCAGCGCCTTGCTGCGTGTAATTGAAATTGCCGACACCTGTTACGTTTGAGTTTCCACTCAAAACAAGCGATCCGCTAGTAATGTTGAACGTCAACATGTCACCGCGCGAATGATTCGTCGTCAATAACAAGAGACCAATCAAGCCGATCAGATTGATAGTGGTTTTGATCATACAGATTCTCCAAAACAAAGATGCATTCAACGAGAGACTTATCACTTTAATTCGCGAGTGCACGGGCAGATGCGATTCAAGGAAAATTTGCAAAAAATCGCGGAAAATGGTGCTCCTCGCTGATCTCCACCGAATTCTTTGGGTACGGCAGGCGGAGCCTGCAAGACAGTGGG
>JBEBHM010000719.1:0-4457 GCA_040080875.1 Pirellula sp. | reverse complement strand
CCTTTTTTGCCAGTAAATAGCTTTTTGAAGTTTCGCTACTCGGAAAAGCTTTGCCCGCAATATTGAACTCTAGGTTCCTAGAGACAATTCGTAGTTGACTGAAATCCAGGTTCTTTTTATCAAGAAATCCTCTAACTATTGAAAACTCGTTCCCAACTACTTGTCGCCGAAACCCTGAAGCAATGTCATCGTCAATTGTCGGTGATGGATAGCCATTGGAGTTAAGCCAAGGCAACGCAAGAAATGAATTGAAGAAGCTATGGAGGGTACCGATAAAATGCGGATACTTTAACAATCTTTGACCGTAAACACTACTTCCGAGTCGTCGTTGGATTTCAGAGTGCGCCACATTGGTATGTGAAAGTACGCATATTCCTTTCGACTTATGCGACCAGCCACGAGCTAGTATGGCTAATTTTGCGACAATCAAAGTAGTCTTGCCACTTCCGGGACAAGCTGAAACGTCAATTGTTTTGCGCGCCGACAAAAATGACCGGCGTTGCTCATCGAAAGGACTTAGTTTCAGGAAGCCTTGCACCCAGTCAATATCTTCATTCGTGATTACGGGTACTATTGCTTCTGATTCAGGCATTTTCCATTTCCCGTGCATCGCTCGACGGGGCAGCGGCTTGTGCGGCTGACCGCACATAAGCGATTGCCTCGACTATGTACCGTGGAAGCTTGCGTTCAAACGCTGACTTGTCAAATCCAACCTGCTTGCTCTGGTCAAGCAAAATGTCTGCCAAGTATTGAGCTACTATTGTTTTGGATGCGCGACGCGAATGTAGCGGAATAAAAATTCGAGTCGCTAACAACTCACGGTCATCTCCAACTTGCGCTTTCAACGTAGCGAATTCCTGAATCGCATCTTTCTTAACTTCCAATTCCGACTTTTTGACTGCGGTTATCGCTTCGTCGCAAATTGCCAGGGATGTCGCCAAAGCGACCTCTTCATCGAGGCCGCAATATGCCAGATCGTATTCAAGGGTCCAATGGTCCGAAACAAATGTTTTCACCATTTGTCCGTCGTCTGATTGCAGTCGATTCCTATATTTAGCAAGCTCGATATCCTGCGATTTTCTATCAGCACCGAAATCCTTTCTTGCCTTCCATCGACGTTTAGCGCTATTCCATTTAGCGTCATTCTCGTCCTCAACGATACCAAGTTCTTGTGGCGCGCAATCCGGCATCACGTCCATATCGGCAAGACAAGCAATGGGTACCGACAGTGGCAGTTCCGTTTTATCAGCTCTTTGAAAGATTCGACTATAACGTCTTAGTCCAGTGCTCCCTACATTGACGATCGAGACTCCTTGCTCAGTGAGATCTGCATCTAAAAGCTTTGCGATGACAGGCAATAGGATTGCTTCGGCATCACCTTCAACAATGATCACGCCATGTGCGAAAAAGAGATTTGCTTTGGTGACGTCGAGAAACCTTTGCAGAAAGCGATAATCTCCTAACTCAAGCTCAGTCTTTTCAGGCGCAAGTGAAAATGAACGTCCGCCTTGTAAAATAATGATGTTCTGCAACGAAATATTAGACGCCAGATTGGGACTGTGTGTTGTCAGAATGACCTGAACAGGTCGAAGTGCCTCCCCTTCAACTTTGCATGCTGCCTTTGATAAAAACTCCATGAGTCGGAGCTGCCTTTGGGGATGCAAATGAGCTTCTGGTTCCTCAATTAGCAGCAAAGGTAATCCTTCCGGTTCCCTTCCCAGTAGCAAAAGTTCGCAAGCCATGTACAGGAGATTATTCGACCCAAGCCCATATCGACCACGCGCCGAGCCGCTCGTCGATTCGAGGAGGCAAAGCTCCAATCGTTCGAGGAGTTGGCGAAGCCTCGCTTTTTCGTTACCTCCCTCGGAGAAATCGATTTTACCTTTCAGACTGTCACCGGAAAGAGAGAGAAACGAGAGGTACTGTGCGTTGATAGCGTTTTGTGCGCTGTCAATTCCGCTATGCTGACTGACAACATGTCGAAGATAATCGGCCAATCCAACTAGGCTCAAATTTTTTAGTTCTGCAACATCGGCTACCGGCGCGGTTTCAATGAAGGGTGCGCCGCTATTGATTTCTGGGACATTGGCGAGAATTTGCGAGAGTCTTGAACCGCGACCTGGAGACATCTCGCGCTCCGCGTCGCGAAGCGGTCTTAAATAGGTACTTGCCAGTAAATCCCGTACGGATGATTCAATTGTAGGGCCAGTGCCGTCGATTCCGCATCGAACAGAGACATCAAGCCATCTACGAACTCCAGGGGACTCGCTCAAACGCCTTGCAGTTAGGCTGATGACTAGTGACACATTGTTTGCATCGAACGATAAATATTCAGCAAATGCCCCCTTCTCGTCTGTGCTGAGCCCACTTAACGTACATCGAATTTGAATTTGGTCTGCTTGTTTTCCATCACTTCGGATATGGAAATCTTCTGGCTGAATACGAAGGAAATCTTGGCCGCGAGTAAGCAATGCATATCTAATTGCATCAATTACTGCTGTTTTGCCACTGTCGTTTCGGCCAACAAGTGCCGTAACTCCTTCGTTAAACGAAACTTGAAGGGAAGATTCATCGTCACCGAATTGACGGAAATTGCGAATGTGGATACGTGACAAATACATGCGATTTCAAAACAGTAGCCGTTAAAGAGTCATGTTGCCATATTTACAAAGTCGAAACTGAACCCTGCGAGTCTTCGGTCATCAACTTTCAATCGCCTTAATCAACGCTTCGCGAGCGTCGTTGTAGTAAACTATTGTGACCTTCGTCGCGAGGTCGTCAGATAAATCGAATAACTGTTTTCGAGACGAAACAGGCATAAGGATAACTGAGGCTCCCTTCTCGACTGCCAACTCGACTACGTCGATCGCGTTGTAAAGCGGATCGATCGAACCTCCGAGGTTGATTCCGCCGACGATTACGATGCCGCCACGCAGGCTTTTGTTGATCAACGACGAGCAGACCGCGAGCAAGACGGCCATTCCAAGGCCATTGCCGTTCTTCGAGGAGTCAAACGCTCGGAGCTGGACGGAGAATTCGTGTTCGCGTGGATTGCGGTCACCGACTAGTTCAGCAGATCGCGAGTAGATATTCGCTTCTGCGTATCGAACTGATTCAGAGAACGCTTGCGGCGATGGTCGGTTCAATATGCGAACACCGCTACCTGGTCCTTCGGTTACTTCGATTCGGTAGAGGCCAGAGTGCTCGTCTTGGCTTGCTGGGCTTATGGCCCAAACTTGGCCAGGTGGTAATGGATCACGTCCAATGTGGTCTTCGCTTTGAAGTTCAGGAGTAGCCACAAACTTCTCGACACCATCTTGGCCCAATGTGTAGCTGAACTGAGTGTTGCGAAACTCGGCACTCCCAATTCGCTTTTGTTGTTCTTTGACACGTCGACGAACTTCAAGCGCTAATCGCACTGCCCATTCGAGATCGGTATCGCTGACCTTGTCGTCAGGATCTGGGTGCATCAGCTTAAGTAAGCCATTGATCGTTTTGATGACAGCATTTTGGTCACGACCACTCAAAGCTCCGCCAAAGGCTACTCGGCCTTGGAGCACCGAAATTCGATTGGCGCTTCGCAGCCTGCTCCAGCATTCGCTCAAGAAATCCGAGACCAATCCAAAGTGGTTTGTTTTCAATGGCTCACTGATCTTTGGAACGTCCCATCCCGGTAGGAAGCAATGAATGCGGTCCATCAATGCCGTGTCGTTTCTCATTTCTGGAGGCATCGGCCCGAACAGGTGCCCTACGCGCTGTTGATGCTGAACATCGACATCGAAATTGCCGACCATAACGATGCTACCGTAGGCTCGGATGCTTTCTTTACCACGGCTAAACTCTCCGGATTCCATGTAGCCTTTCATGATGTTGACGCCGTCTTTTTGGTCGAAAGAGACGCCGGAAACTTCATCAAAGCAAGTTACGTCATAAAGGCAGACAAGGCCGCGCTGTCCATTGTTGTTGTTTACAAACATTCGGGCAACAGTTGCCTTGCCCCCCGAGACTAGATGAGCATAGGGGCTAATCTGCTGGAATAAATGCGACTTTCCTGTTCCACGAGGTCCAAGCTCAACAAGATTGTAGTTGTTCTCAACGAATGGAATCATTCGCAGAAGCATTGCGTCCATGTTTCGAGGAGTCAGCTCGCTCGGTTCAAGTCCGATGCTTCGCAACAGAAACTTCTTCCAATCCTCAGTCTGAAATTTTGATCGTCCAGCATAAAGCGCATCCAATACATCACGCTTGGAGAGTTGGATTGGTCGAAGCGAGACAATCGAAAATGGCAGTCCCGTCTTTTCTTCCGCGACTACGGCGTCATAGTTAAGATCAACTTCAGCGTAAAAGCCCCCAGTAAGCATTCGCTCGTTGTCGTGAACCATCTTTTCAGGGATTGCGACATCCTTGAGCTGCAAGCTTGGAAGAGTTGCCAGAAACCCGCCCGTCTTTGCCAATCG